>JAXJUJ010000098.1:0-8329 GCA_036309125.1 Acutalibacteraceae bacterium
CATCTGCCTTGTATGCAAACGAAACGTTATCAAATTTTATGATAACTTTATCTTCCATAAATTACCTCTGTTAAATTCACCAACAATTTCAACTCAATCATTCATCTGAAAAAACATTTACAAACAGCGTCGCAGACCCTCAACTTTTGCCGAAAGGCAAAAATTTCATATCGGCAAAGCCGATATTTCACATTGCGACAGCAATATTTCACCCGACTGCAGGTCGGATTTCATTGCAAAGCCGTTTTTAACGGTTTTGCCAAATTGCCGATGCTCCACACGGAAGCACCATTCCTGTCTGTGAAACGGGCAAACCAATCTCACTGCAAGAAAGCTTGCCGCCGAATTTCGGTGAAATAACCGAGCCTAAAATATATTCCATTACAGCGGGTGAAAGTCCCGTTGTGTATGAATTGATAAGAACCATTAAAGGATCATCTGAAAGCACCTGAGAACAAAGCTCTACGAAATTATAAATTTCATCTTCAAGCTTCCATACCTCACCGCCCGGTCCTCTGCCGTATGATGGTGGGTCCATAATTATCACATCGTATTTATTACCTCTGCGGATTTCACGCTGAACGAATTTTATACAGTCATCAACAATCCATCTTACGGGTCTGTCGCTCACACCTGAAGCAACTGCATTTTCCTTTGCCCAGGCTACCATACCCTTCGAAGCGTCAACGTGTACGACCTGCGCACCCGCATTAAGACAAGCTACTGTCGCACCGCCTGTGTATGAAAAGAGATTAAGCACCCTGATAGGTCTGCCTGCATTTCTGATAAGCTCTGACGTATAATCCCAGTTAACAGCCTGCTCAGGGAAAAGACCTGTGTGCTTGAATCCCATTGTCTTTACATTGAAGCTGAGCTCACCGTAATTGATGCGCCACGCATCGGGTGTCTTTTTAAGCACTTCCCAGTGTCCGCCACCCGTTGATGAACGGTGGTAACGTGCGTGAGCATTTTTCCACATAGGATGTTTTTTAGGCGTCTGCCATATTACCTGAGGGTCAGGACGAATGAGTATAACATTACCCCAACGTTCAAGTCTTTCTCCCTGTGAACAGTCAAGCAGTTCATAATCTTTCCAACCGTCGGCAATTCTCATTTTGACATCCTCCGTTAAAAACTTTTAAATCAATCTTTCTCTTACAACTTCGGCAATTTCTTCGGCAAGGATTTTAATTTTTGCTTCGTCCCTGCCCTCGAGCATAACTCTTACAAGAGGTTCTGTGCCCGAAACACGTACAAGCACTCTGCCACTGTCACCAAGCTCGTGCTCTGCACTTTCAATCGCCTTTTTAATTTCCATATCGTTATTGTAACGTGCCTTACCCATCTGTGAAACACGCACATTAATAAGCACCTGCGGAAAAACATTCATTTCTGCAGCAAGCTCAGAGAGCTTTTTACCCGTACGCTTCATAACTGCAAGAAGCTGAAGCGCAGTAAGCTGACCGTCACCCGTTGAAGCATAGTCAAAGAAAATAACGTGACCTGACTGCTCACCGCCGATTTTATAATTGTTTTCCTTCATATTTTCAAGAACGTATCTGTCACCGACCTTAGTCGTTTCAGCTTTGATACCGTTATTTTTACAGAACTCAAAGAATCCCATATTACTCATAACAGTAACAACAGCTGTATCGTTATCGAGTACGCCTCTTTCTTTCATATCCTTTGCGCAGATTGCGATAATCTTATCGCCATCCACAATTTCGCCGTTTTCATCAACAGCAAGCATTCTGTCCGCATCACCGTCAAAGGCAAAGCCGACATCGCATTTGTATTCTTTAACAAAATGCTGTAAACCCGTAAGAGAGGTTGAACCACACTCACGGTTGATATTTATTCCGTTAGGAATGGATGATTTTATATGACTGTCAATTCCAAGCTCGGTAAAAAGGTCAGGTGCTGTAACACTAGCCGCACCGTTTGCACAGTCGAGTGCAACTCTGTAGCCTGAGAAGTCAATTCCCTCAACAGTCGACATAAGGTGACGTGTGTAATCGAAAGCAGGCATTTCCGAAGTACGGATTCTGCCGACATCAGCACCTACTTTTATCGGTGGAACAGTTACACCGTCAAGGATAATTGATTCTATTTTTTCTTCAAGTTCATCAGGAAGCTTGTATCCGTCAGCCTGAAAAATTTTAATTCCGTTATATTCACAAGGGTTATGAGAAGCGGTAATCATAACCGCTGCATCATATTCATACTTTTTGACAAGAAACGCGACCGCAGGAGTAGGAAGGACACCCAGATGCATTACGTCAGCTCCGACAGAACAAAGTCCTGCCGTGATCGCAGAGCAAAGCATATTTGATGAAATTCGGGTATCCATACCGATCATAACTCTCGGTCTTTTTTTATTTTCATCGATGAGAACCATCGCTGCCGCACGTCCTATCTGCATTGCAAGCTCACAGGTAAGCTCTGAGTTTGCAACACCTCTTGCACCGTCTGTTCCGAATAATCTGCCCATAACAATTCTCCTTATAAATCAAGTTTCTGCTGTTCTGCCAGCGGAATCGGATTATTATTTGCACATGTCTGTGTAGGCATAGGTAAACCTAAATGCTTGTAAGCTGCAGGTGTTACCATTCTGCCTCGCGGTGTTCGTGATAAGAAACCTATCTGCATAAGATAGGGCTCACATACGTCCTCTATTGTTATTGCTTCCTCGCCGATTGCTGCGGCTATCGTCTCAAGACCGACCGGACCTCCGTTATAATTTCTTATCATTGAAGTAAGAAGAAGTCTGTCTATCGAGTCAAGTCCGAGTGGGTCGACTTCAAGACGGTTTAGTGCAAGGTCTGCACTTTCACCTGTAATGATACCGTCTGCAAGCACCTGTGCGAAGTCACGCGCTCTTTTGAGAAGTCTGTTTGCAATTCGCGGTGTGCCTCGTGAACGCGATGCGATCTGATACGCTCCGTCCTCGTCGATATCTATTTTTAAAATTCCCGCACTTCGTTTTACTATGCTTGAAAGCTCTTCGGGAGTGTAAAGTTCAAGACGAAGTACAACTCCGAAACGGTCACGAAGCGGAGCGCTGAGCTGTCCTGCTCTCGTTGTTGCACCGACAAGAGTGAACTGCGGAAGATCGATTCTGATACTTCTTGCCGAGGGTCCCTGACCGATAATTATATCAAGTGCATTATCCTCCATTGCAGGATAAAGAACTTCTTCAACGCTTCTGTTCATACGGTGAATTTCGTCTATGAACAGGACGTCGCCTTCATTAAGATTTGTAAGCAAAGCCGCAAGATCCTTCGGCTTTTCAATCGCAGGACCTGAGGTAACACGGAAGTTTACTCCCATTTCGTTTGCTATGATACCTGCAAGTGTTGTCTTACCAAGACCCGGAGGGCCATAAAGTAAAACGTGATCAAGCGGTTCGCCTCTGTGCTTTGCCGCTTCGATATAAATTGAAAGATTTTCCTTTGCCTTTGACTGACCGATGTATTCGTCAATCGTTCTCGGTCTGAGCTGACGCTCAACATCGGAGTCCATATCAAGGTATTCTGGAGCAACTATTCTGTTTTCGTAATCCATTTCGTCCATTTGAATACCTCCTTAAATCAACGACTTCAGAGCGAGTCGGATCATATCCTCGACAGAGAGAGATTTATCCAGCTTGCTGACTGCTGCAGCAGCTTCCGAACGGCTGTAACCGAGCTGAATGAGAGCTTCGATAGCTTCTGACAAATCTGCAGAAGTATCTGCTGACTGAATCGCAGCAACCATATCCGTCTGCTCCTGAGTAAGATCTGTTGAAAATTTATTTTTAAGCTCAAGCACAATTCGTTGTGCAATTTTCGTGCCGACACCCTGTGCCTTAGTGATAGCCTTTGCATCGCCCGAAGCGATATTCAGAGCGAGCTGATCGGGAGTCATAACAGAAAGAATCGCAAGTGCCGCTTTAGGTCCTACGCCTGAAACAGTTATAAGCTGTTTAAAGGCATCAAGCTCATTTGAACTGTGGAAGCCGTAAAGCTCAATCGCATCTTCACGGACATTCATATAAGTAAAAACTGTCGCCTTTGAGCCTTTCATACCGACTTTCTGTAATGTGTTCATAGTTGAAAAGCAGAAAAATGCAACTCCACCGGTCTGAATTGCAAAGCCGTTCGTGTCAACAGCTACTATTTCACCTGTTAATGAATATATCATCGCTTTTCACCTCTTAATAATATTTCTTTAGCTTGCCGACAAGCGAGCCGCTTGTGTGCGCGTGGCAGATCGCCATAGCGAGAGCATCAGCTGTATCGTCAGGCTTAGGTACTTTTTCAAGCTTTAGCATCATTCGCATCATTTCCTGAACCTGCTTTTTCTCCGCCCTGCCATATCCGACAACACTCTGCTTGACCTGGAGCGGTGTGTATTCGGCAATTTCAAGACCGTGCTTCTGTGCTGCAAGGACTATAACTCCCCTCGCCTGTGCAACGTCTATTACTGTTTTCGCATTAGTGTTATAAAACAGCTTTTCAATCGCCATAACGTCAGGCTTGTATTTGGAGATAAGCACGTCAAGCTCGTCGTAAATAATCTGCAATCTACGGTTAAAAGGCATACCTGCAGGGGTAGTTACCGCACCATAGTGAAGAATCGTAAAGTGGTTATTACTGTACTCAAGAATACCGTAACCGACTATCGCATAGCCAGGGTCAATTCCGAGAATAATCATACTACACCACCTTAGGGTGACGGCAATAATCCGAACCGTGTTTTTTTTCGGATGATTTACGTCACTTCTTTGTTAAAATACTCGCAAATCCGAAAGGATTTGCTGTGTTTTTGCCTTGAATTGCCAAAAATCCTCTCGATAAAAAATCTCCGACCCGAAAGCTGAGGGTTTTCAGATGATTTTTGGCTGTTGAGGGTGCCGACAGGCTGACGCCTTTCAAAGCCGAAACGCCGAAAAGCGTTGAAAAGACTAGCTTTCGGGCAGGTTCAGATTACTACCGTCACCCTAATATTATTCATATTAGTGTAACATATTACGCCAAAAATAGCAAGAAAAAAAGGAGCTAAAATAGCTCCTTTTACATAATATTTATTTTTGTCTGTTAGCGGTTATTTCTTCTTAACAAGAACTACAGCTACGATTGCGATAATCAGAACAATTACTGCTGCTGCAATTGCTACAATGATAATTGTACTTGAGTTTCCTGAATCTTCGTTATCTGCTGAGTTGTTGTTATTTACTGAGCTGTTGCTGTTTGCCGAATCAGTTTTAGTGTTTGTATTAGCATTTCCATTTGCGTTTGAATCAGTTGCACTTTTTCCGTCAGTAGATTTTATAAGCTTCGTCATATCCTTGTTATAAAGATCACCTGAAGCATCTACGGCATAAGCATCGCTATCACCCGAAATGATAAATTTCTCCACAGAATCGCACTCACTAAACGTATTCTCGTCAACTGTAAATCCTTTTCCGGGAATCGTAATTTCTTTGACGTTATCAAGACCACCCAACATTTCCGGAGTACAGCTCGTTATTCCTTCCGAAATAACAACGCTTGTGATTTTGTCGCTGTTTTCTTCCCATGGAATAGCATAGCCATTATAATTGTCAGAATCGGAGCTTAAATATCCAGACAGCTCACCTTCACCCTCAAAAACAAGACTACCGTCATCATAGTAACGAGCTACAATAGGTCCTAAAGCATATCCTTTAACCTCTTGTGCTGCCATTGCCATCGGCATACACATTACAACAAGAGTGAGTGCCAAAGCTACAACTGCAATTGTTTTTACAAGTCTGTTTTTCATAATACCTTTACATCCTTTCTTTTTTCGGAGTATTATTCACCCCACGCCTACTTTTGTTTTACAAAGCGCACAGAGATTATAGCATGCAAAACATTAAACCATTCGATTTAGCGTACGAAAGGCATCGAAAAAGGAACGGATGGCAAAAGCATTTACGCAATTATATTTATTTGTCGTACTTTGACTCTCTTTCGCGGATAAGCATTTTGGTGGGCGTACCCTCAAGACCGAAAACCTCACGGATTCTGTTGTCAAGATAACGCTGATAGCTGTAATGGAAGAGATCTTTTTTGTTTACGAAGCAGACAAATGTCGGCGGACGTGTTGACGCCTGAGTCATATAGTAAATCTTAAGACGTCTGCCCTTATCTGTAGGTGGCTGAACTCTTGCAGTTGCTTCTGCAAGGATATCATTGAGCTTACCTGTAGAAATTCTCATCGAGTTCTGCTCATCAACGTACTTGATAAGCTCGAAAAGTCTGTCAAGTCGCTGACCTGTTTTAGCAGAAATGAAAATTATAGGAGCGTAAGACATAAACGAGAAATCATTCATAAGCTTTTTGCGGTATGAATCCATTGTCTTTCCGTCTTTTTCAACAGCATCCCATTTATTGACAGCAATAATACAAGCTTTACCAAGGTCGTGTGCAATACCTGCAACCTTTGAGTCCTGCTCTGTAAAGCCTTCCTGCGCATCAATCATAATAACACATACAGTTGCTCTTTCAACAGCCATTCGAGCACGGATAACACTGTATTTTTCAATCGCTTCGTCAATCTTGCTCTTACGTCTGATACCTGCAGTATCAATGAAAACAAAGCTGCCGTGTTGATTTTCAATGATAGTATCAGTCGCATCACGTGTTGTACCCGCGATATTTGAAACGATAACTCTTTCCTCACCCGCGATAGCATTGATAAGTGAAGATTTACCTACGTTGGGTTTGCCGATAACAGCAACCTTGATTTTATCGTCGTCATTGTTGTTTTCTTCCTCTTCAGGGGAGTATTTTACAACCTCATCAAGAAGGTCGCCCGTACCGTGACCGTGAACAGCAGAAACCTGAATAGGATCACCAAGGCAGAGATTATAAAATTCATAATATTCCATCGGAGGTTCGCCGACTCTGTCGCACTTATTTACACAAAGGACAACCGGCTTACCGCTTCGCTGAAGCATAGCCGCAACCTCTTCGTCAGTGGCGACAACACCCGTTGTCATATCCGTTACCATAACGATAACGTCTGCACTGTCGATAGCAAGCTGAGCCTGACGGCGCATCTGCGAAAGGATAATATCGTCTGAATGAGGCTCAATACCACCCGTATCAACAAGCAGGAAATTGTGATTGAGCCATTCGCAGTCACCGTAAATTCTGTCACGTGTAACACCCGGAGTGTCATCAACGATCGAAAGACGCTGACCGCAAAGCTTATTGAAAAGTGTTGATTTGCCGACATTCGGTCTGCCGACAACGGCTACGATAGGTCTTGCCATATTATACCTCCTCTTCTCCCAAAATTCTTTGGAGTAACACATACCCGTCACTTTCAACGGGAGTAACTTTTGTTTTTAATCTTTCTCCAAGCTCCTCAATGCTCACATCATCAAGGAACAAGTCGCCCTCTCTGCGAAGTGACACGGAAGGAATGAGCACCTCGTCGAACAACTCTGTTTTTAAAAGTGCATCTGTGATATCGTTGCCGCAGAGCAGTCCTGCAACGGTAATCCTTTCGCCAAAGAGTTTATTTTCTATTTTCACCACATTTATGTGGATGTTTTTCACTTTTGATTGTACGGTGTCTGCAATATACTTTATAAGACCGTATGCAGCAACACCCGTTGCCATTGTAATTTTACGTTCATCAGGTAATGAATAGTCTTCCGGAAGTTCGCTTAAAGCTTCGTCTAACTCCTTTTTCAGCAAAGACCACATCCCCACACCATTTTCATACTGCGGAAAATCACCGTATCTTTCGCAAGACGGAAGCTCTTTTCCTGCGTTGAGATAAAATTCATCGGCTGCAAAAGCTATATTCGTATTATTATAGCATAAAAATTCAGAATTGTAACTATCTATTCTTGAAATAACGTCTTCAGACTGCTCTTTTGTGAAAGGACTCAGGTTTGTAAGTCCGTCACGGTGACAGGTAAGACCCACAGGCACTGCTGCAATACTCTGAACCGACGGGTAAAGTTTGCCTAACTCCTCAAGAGAGTAAGAAAGCTCATCACCGTCATTATAACCGGGGCAAAGAACAAGCTGAGTATTAAGCTTGATTCCTGCGTCCGCAAGGCGTTTGATATATTCAAGCACCTTACCTGCCCTGTTATTGCCCATCATCTTCACACGGAGCTCAGGATTCATTGTGTGAACAGAGATGTTCACGGGGCTTATGTGCATTTCAATAATTCTGTCGATATCCTTATCGCCAAGATTAGTAAGGGTAATGTAATTGCCGAAAAGAAATGAAAGACGCGCATCATCATCCTTGAAATAAAGACTTTCGCGCATACCCTTTGGCATCTGATCAATGAAACAGA
>JAXJUJ010000099.1:0-7033 GCA_036309125.1 Acutalibacteraceae bacterium
CCCCTTGGCGACACCCCAGTATTAAATTGTAAATAAAAAAGGCGGCAGTCATATCTGACTTCCGCCAAGATTTTCATGGGGTGGATAATCGGGCTCGAACCGACGACCTCCAGAGCCACAATCTGGCGCTCTAGCCAACTGAGCTATATCCACCATATGGCGCGCTTGAAGGGACTCGAACCCCTGACCCACTGCTTAGAAGGCAGTTGCTCTATCCACCTGAGCTACAAGCGCATATGTTACCCCTCATCGCTATTGCAGAGGTCTAGGGGTGAATTGGAGCGGGTGATGGGAATCGAACCCACACGACTAGCTTGGAAGGCTAGAATTCTACCACTAAACTACACCCGCGTGTCTGCAACGTGATGTATTTTAACACAAGTCATCCGTTTTTGTCAATAGTAAAAACAGATATTTTTAAATATTTTTTACTTTATTTTATTCAGGGGTACTTACCGTACCCCTGACGTTTATTTTTTACCGTTTTGTTTATACTTTTCGTTCTTTCTGAACTCTTTGCCGTCATTGCCGTGACTGAAAACAGGTATCAGCTTTCTGCGTGTTTTCTCATCAAGGCGGTAATAATTCACACCCTTACTGCGCAGATAAAGCTTATAAAACTTCTGACGCTGTCTGAAGTCCTTATATTTTCTGTTTTCGAGCTTTACCCATGCAACCTCAGCAAGTGCCGAAAGTCGCGGATAAACACTGTATTCCACCGCCTCAGGAGTATTAATCCACTCTGTCCAGAGCTCAGCTTCAATTCCCCTGACACGTACACCCTTCTTCTGAAAACCTTTTTTCTTCTCGTTGAATTTATATGTTTTCTTTAAAGGGATTGAACCGTAGCTGTAATTGAAGTAAAAGTCAAGCATCGGAGAAAGGATCACCTCTCTCTTCTTCGCCTGCTTCTTGACTGTTGCGGCATTCTGAAAAGTCCAGTAATGACACACAATATCCTTGTCAAGCTCGTCACCCAGGCAGTCATTCCAGGCAATTGAAGTTTTACCTCTGTGCCTGAGCATTTCATTCACTCTGCCCATAAAATACATCTGCAGATGCTTTTCATTTCTGAGTGAATTTTCCTTTATCTTCTCCTGACACTTCGGGCATTTACGCCATTTGCCATATCTCGCCTCGTCACCGCCTATATGGAAGCTGCGCGACGGAAAAAGCGGACAGACTTCATCAAAAAGCTTTTCAAGAAACTCGTATGTCTTCTCATTACCCGCACAAAGAATCGCAGGCATTATACCCGTCGAAACATTGACGTCAACCTTTTCACCGTCACAGGAAAGCTCGGGATATGCGGCAATCATAGCTGTCGTATGACCGGGAATATCAATTTCAGGAATAACCCTTATACGCTTTTTCGCGGCATATTTCACGATTTCACGGATTTCATCGTGAGTGTAGAAAAACGGGCCGTATTCAGGCTGAGAAGGGTCCTGTTTTCTCTTTTTAAGAGTTTCGTACCTTCTCTTCGATCCGACTTCATTCAGAAGTGGAAATGCCTTGGACTCGATTCTGTAGCCCTGGTCATCAGCAAGATGCCAATGGAAAACATTGAGCTTAAGCATTGACATATGGTCAAGGAGATTTTTGACCGTACTGACACCAAAGAAGTGACGGCACTCGTCAAGCATCATTCCACGATGACGGTAACAGGGTTTGTCCTCGATAAGGAAGCCCGTTAAGGTTTTCTTACCGTCAACCTTTTTGACCTGCATAAGAATCCACTTGAGCGTCACAAAGGCATAGTAAGCGCCCGTTGCAGTAGATGCTTTGATATGGATGTTACCGTTTTCGGTGTAGAGAGCATAACCCTCCGGGGCGATGCTTTTCGCCCACGATATGATTATTTCGTTTTCGCCTGCATCGTGACGTGTGTGAAGATACTCTGAAAGCTCGTTTCCTACGCTTATAAAACGACGTACACAGCGAATAGCTGTCATATCGGAAACGGTTACAGTCTGATCATCCTTCACATCATAACGTACGGGACGCGGGATTATCGAATATTTCATATTATTCGCCCTTCAGCTCTTCAAGATATTCGTCATAGGTAATTTCTTTATCGTAGAAACTGCCCGGAGTAACGTCGATAATTCTGTTTGCTATAGTCTGCACAAACTGATGGTCATGAGAAGTAAAGAGTACAGTCTCAGGGAATTTGATGATTCCTTCGTTAAGTGATGCAATTGACTCAAGGTCAAGGTGGTTTGTCGGCTCATCAAAGATGAGAACATTAGCCCCTGAGAGCATCATTTTACAAAGCATACAGCGTACTCTTTCACCACCTGAAAGAACCTTCGCTTTCTTCGTAGCTTCCTCGCCTGAGAACATCATTCTGCCGAGCCAGCCTCTGACATCTGTTTCAAAAATGAGATCTGAGTAACGACGGAGCCAGTCAATAAGCGAATCCTCGCAGCCGTCAAAGAATTCTGAGTTATCTGACGGGAAATATGCCTGAGATGTGGTAACACCCCACTTGAATGTACCTTCATCAGGCTCAATCTCACCCATAAGAATCTGGAAGAGTGTTGTTTTTGCAAGTGAATCCGTACCAACGAATGCAACCTTATCATCTGGCTTGATTGTAAAGCTTACGTTGTCAAGCACCTTACGGTCGCCGACGGTTTTGCTGATTCCCGAAACTGTGAGAAGCTCGTTGCCAACCTCACGGTCAGGCTTGAAAGAAACGAACGGGAAACGACGTGAGGAAACAGGCATATCCTCGATAACAAGAGTATCGAGAAGCTTTTTACGGCTCGTTGCCTGCTTTGATTTTGAAGCATTGGCACTGAATCGTGCGATGAACTCCTGCAATTCCTTCGCCTTCTGTTCAGCTTTTTTATTCTGTTCACGAAGCTGACGCTGTGCAAGCTGTGTATAATCATACCAGAAGTCGTAGTTGCCGACATACATACCAATCTTGCCGAAGTCGATATCAACGATATGTGTACAAACCTTATTGAGGAAGTGACGGTCATGAGAAACAACGATAACCGTACTGTCAAGCTCGATAAGAAACTCTTCAAGCCATGCAATTGCATCAATATCGAGATGGTTAGTAGGCTCGTCCATAAGAAGGATATCGGGATTTCCGAAAAGTGCCTGAGCGAGAAGAACCTTAACCTTGATTTCATTGTCAAGCTCACTCATCTGTGCATAATGGAATTCGTTTGTTACGCCGAGTCCGTTGAGAAGGATTTCAGCATCACTTTCTGCACTCCAGCCACCCATTTCAGCAAACTCTTCTTCAAGCTCACTTACACGGATTCCGTCCTCTTCTGAGAAATCCTCTTTCATATAAAGAGCTTCTTTTTCGTCCATAATCTCGCAAAGCTTCGGATTACCCATAAGCACTGTGCGGATAACATCATATTCATCGAATGCAAAGTGGTCCTGACGAAGAACTGACATTCTTTCGCCCGGAGTGATAATAACCTCACCCTTATTAGGTTCGATTTCGCCTGAAAGGATTTTGAGGAATGTTGACTTACCTGCACCGTTAGCGCCTATAAGGCCATAACAGTTACCATTTGTGAATTTGAGATCTGCTCCCTTGAAGAGCTCTCTGCCGCCGTACTGGAGGCTTACGTTTACTGTGCTGATCAATTCTTTTTCTCCTTTTTCTTAGGGTGAAAGGAATTATCCGAGCCGTGTTTTATTCAGACGGATTTCCGCTCATCCTGCGTTAAAATACTCGCCAATCCGGGAGGATTAGCTACGTTTTTGCCTTATCTTACCAACAGGTTTTGATGAATCATTTCGCCCTGGGGAATCTGTCCCCCGTCAAAAACTTAATGAAAGCATAAACCTTACTTTTAAAAAGGTAATAATACTTTCTGATGTATCTTATTACGGGCAAAAACTTGACATAGATTTTATAACCCGCATCTGTTACCTTGTGTGTTTTTCCGTTACGGTCGAAGGAATAAAGCACCCCTATTATCTGATCGTGACGGATATTATATTCGTTTTCCCATTGATTGTCACCGCGCATAACGTAAGTGTCACCGTTGACATAAATCACACGGTGAAGGATATACTGTCCGTTGTCACGCTGATAAAAAGGCACATCACCTTTTCTGAGCTTTCCCTGAGGACGTACAAGCGTTACGGTATCCTTACGGTCACGAATCGTCGGGAGCATACTGACACCCGCAGACACAAAAGAAACCTCGCCACTTTCAGCGAGAGTTTCCCTTATAAGCGGAGCCATATCGTCCATACTTACTTTCTTACTCAACTAAATCTGCCCCTTTGAGTTTTTCGAGGAACGCATAAACCTCGCCCTGAATATCAGCGGCATTTACCTCGCATTCCTTTGCAAGAGCATTTACTACTTCATCCGGTTCTGCACCGTTTTCAAGCATTTTCCAGATGAAAGTGCCTGTTTCGTTTACTGTAATCAGACCCGTGAAATTAATTCCTCCTACTGCAACAACAATGCTGTTATTGCCGACCTTTCTGAGTCTGTAGCCTTCTTTAATTTTCATCATTCTCTCCTCCGTCTGTGTTGAGAATTTTTATCTTTTTGTTATCAATACGAATTTCCTTGTTGCACACATTGAGTGCTGCAGGCTTGTGAGTGATTATGATACAAGTCCTGTTATCAAGCTGTCTGAGGTTTTTGAGAAGCTTTTCTTCAGTTGCTTCGTCAAGAGCCGAGGTAGCTTCATCAAGAAGAAGTATCGGTGCACCGTAGAGGATCGCACGTGCGATAGCTATACGCTGGATCTGACCTTCTGAAAGACCCATTCCCCTCTCACCTACCACAGTTTCAAGTCCATCGGGAAGCTCGTGTACAAACTCGTCTGCGCAGCTGATTTTCACAGCACGCATAATTTCTTCGTCTGACTTATCCTCACACATAAATGTGATATTTTCCCTGAGTGTACCTGAAAGAAGCATATTACCCTGCGGAACATAGGAAAAGAGGTTTCTCGTTGCTCTGTCAACAAGTCTTTCGCCCTGACTTCCGTTTAAAGTAATTTTACCGTTTTCAGGATAAATAACACCAAGAAGAAGCTTGAGCAGTGTACTCTTGCCGATACCTGAAATGCCTGTAATCGCTGCAAAGTCGCCCTTATTTACGGTCACGCTTGCATTATCAAAAATCAGATCTCTGTTGTATCTGAAGGTAAGCGAATTGAATTTGATTGTTTCAAGATTTTCATAATATTCCTTGACGTTATCTATTTCTTCGTGAGTATCAAACTCATCCTCATAATCCTCAAGCTCAATAAGACGCTCTGCTGAAGCGATAATGCCGTAAAAACGCGGTAACACACCCGCAAGAGAAGTCAGCGGACCCTGCACCTGATTGACAAGCTGAAGAATCGCAGTCATCTGACCTACGTCAATATGACCCTGAAAAACACGTATTCCGCCAAGCACCATTGCAAAAAGGTAGCCAAGACTGAATGCCATCTGCATACCAGTGTTTGCAAAAATGCTGATTGTTGCACGTCTGATACGAATTTTATAGTTTTTATCCTGAAGATCCTTTGCCTTTGCAATTATCTGCTCATAGGCATTGAAAACCTTGATAACAAGGATGCTCGTAACCGACTCCTGAAAGAAAGAACGAACGTTGCCGTCAGCCTCCTGCGCTGCCTTGTGTATCCTTTTAAGGTAGTTTCTGAAAAAGCGTGTGGTTATAGCGATGATAGTTCCGCCACCAAGGAAGATAAGTGCAAAGATATAATCAAGTTGCACCATAATCACAACTGAAGCGATGAGCTTTGTCAGAAGTGAAACGATATTCGGTAAAAGACCCGTTACACCGTCGCAGATTGTCTGAACATCAGAAGTAAGTCTGTTGAGTATATCGCCACTGTGGTGTTTTGTCAGCTGAGCATAATCCTTGCGGATGATCCTTTCAAAAACTCTGCTTCGGATTTTAATTTCGATTTTCGCCTTTGCGCGTTCAAACATATTGTTATTGAAAACTTTCAATGCAAGCTGAACGAGGACGAGAATCAAGAGAAAAATCGCACCTTTTTTCAAAAGGTCAACATCCTTAAGGGTTGCTCCGTTTACAACATCTCTCATTCCGAATGCAGTAAGAATACCAAAAAACGAAAGAGCTGCACTCAAAAGAGAATAAATAAAAACAAAAAGCCAACTACCCTTTGAAACACCAAAAATCCACTTGGCTGTGGATAAATCGCTTTCTTTTTTTGTCTTAGGGAAGTTGTCTTTTATCTTTTTCAATTCAATCGATTCCTTTATAATTACTCATCATTCCGTAGGCAACCTCAGCTGCCTCGATATCCATATTGCATCTGAGCTTGTATACAGGAACATTCCTGATCAGTTCGTCTATAAAATCGCAGAGCATCATTGTTCTCTGCATATTTGAAGGACGGAGAGTCTGTGAAAAAATGAGAGGGACAGCATCGTCCATATCCATTCTCTCGATCGAGTTTTCCTTCGCCTGCTCAATAAAGCAGATACCCGCGAGTTCAGCGGAAGTATTCACGTTTATATCGTGTTTGCCTGAAAACGGAGTGCCGAATGCGCGGTATTTACCGTCAATCAATCTGTATGCAGCCTTATCATCATTGAGGATAAAGGCTTTCTCACCGAAAAGCTTAAGCCAGAGTGATGTGTGGGTCGATTTACCTGTGCCGCACGGAGCTGAAAAAGAATAAGCTTTTCCGTCAACGACAACTGTTGAAGAATGAAGGAACATTCCATTATATTCAAGCAGCTTCACATTGAATGCTGTTCCCATCCAGAGATATTCAAGCTCTGCTTCTGACACACCCTGATAAAGAGTGAGCTGGTGCTCCATAAGATTTTCGGTAAAACCGATATTGAAATCAGCAGTTTCATCGCAGAGGTATTTTTCGCTTCTTTTGCGAAGCATATCGTGCTGAGGAGTAAAGCCGACATTAAGACCGGCTATTTTATAAACGGGCATAAAGTCAGCTCCTTTTAAATTTAAGCTTTAACCGTATTTATAGTGAAATCAGTGTAAATACCGTTAAAACTTAAATTCGGCAGACAACCTTTGGGA
>JAXJUJ010000100.1:0-15053 GCA_036309125.1 Acutalibacteraceae bacterium
GAAGTATATGAAGTATACAACACTTCTTTTTGACCTTGATGAAACCCTGATGGATTTCAAAAAGGCAGAGGATAATGCGATAAGTCTTTTTTTCAGAAAGTATGGTATAGATCCTAATGCAGAAAACAAGAGTCTTTATTCAGAAATTAATAAAAGTAAATGGAAGGTGCTTGAAAGAGGGGAGATAACAAGAAGTCAGCTCTTCCTGTCCAGGTTTGAAGAGCTTTTTAACATTTTCGGCATTGTTGCAGACGCTGCAGCTGCTAACGATGAGTATCTTTCTTTTATGGCAGAGGGTCGCTTCGTTTTTGAAGGTGCAGAGGAAATATGCCGTGAGCTGAGCAAAAATTATAAGCTGTATATTATCACAAACGGATCTAAAAAGGCACAGGACGGAAGGCTTAAAAATCTTCCGCTGATTGAGTCTTTTGAAGACGTGTTTATTTCCGAGGAAATAGGATTTGATAAGCCGTACAAAGAATTCTTCGACTATGTTTTTGAGCATATTGGTGAAAAAGATAAGTCCAAATGTCTTGTTATCGGAGATTCATTGACTTCCGATATCGCAGGTGCGGTAAATTACGAGATTGATTCCTGTTGGCTGAATCCGGGTGAGTACCGTGAAAGCCCTGCAACCTATCAGATTAAGAAGCTTGATGAGCTGTTCGGCATATTAAATATATAAATTTGTTTTTGCATATTGATTTTGTTAATGTTTTTTGATACAATTTAATGGCAATAATGACTATGGAGGTCAAAAAGATGAAAATTTCAAAGAAAATCTTAGCAATGCTTCTTTGTGTTGTTATGGCTTTTTCAGCTATGACAGCTGCATTCACAGTATCTGCAAAAGAGGAAGTTGTTCCTGTAGTTTTCGTTCCGGGTATCGGTCAGTCACAGACTTACAAGTACGATGATGAAGGCAACGTTGTTGCTGACTGGAATCTTCTTCATGTCAACACAGATTTCGCAAGCTTCGGCCTGGGAGACTGGATCAACCTCATCAAATTCGTAGCTGAATTTGTAATGTCAATCGGTCTTCAGAGAGACGTTATCGCTTCATCAAGCATTGACAACGTTCTTAAGGTTTTCTTCTCTGATCACCTCAGTGACGAAAACGGCAATCCTATCAATAACGTTGTAACACCTCTTTATGAGTATCCTGTTTCAGAGTATGACGAGGAAGCAAGAGATATTTTCAACGACAGAATTCCCTGCGACTTCCTTCTCGAAGAAATCGGTGAAGAGAACGTATATTGCTACAACTATCCCGTTTTCTCAAACGCTGACCAGAATGCAATCGGACTCAACAATTTCATCGAAAATGTTGTTCTTGAACAGACAGGTGCATCTAAGGTTATCCTTGTTCCTATGAGTATGGGTGCAAGCGTTGTTAACAATTATCTCAATCAGTATCCTGATGCAGGCAGAGTAGCTAAGGTTATCAGCATCGTCGGCGCTTGGGACGGCAGTGACGTTTTCGGCGACCTTATGCTTGCTGACTTTGATGACAATGCACCTGCAATGGTTTACACAAATCTTCTCGGCGAACTTGGCTTCGTTGATCCTTACGTAGGTTCAATCATCAACATCGCTGCAAGAATCCTCCCGAAGCAGGAGCTCAGAAACATTCTTGACGATATCGTTGATTCACTCGTAAGAGTTCTCTTCCTTGAGAATACATCATTCCTTTCACTCTGTCCGTCAGACAGATACGAGGAGTTCGCTGCTAAGTATCTCCAGGGCGAGGAGATGGCAGATGTAAAGGCTCAGACTGAAAGATATGCTGCTGCTCAGGCTAACCTTGAAGAAAGACTTATGTATCAGCAGAATACATATGGCACAGAATTCTATTTCATCAGCGGCTACAACCTTGCTTTCGGTGATGAGGATTACGGCTTCTTTAAGTTCTTTGAGACATATGACTCAACAAACTCAGACGAAATCATCCAGATTTCTTCTACAGCACCCGGCACATCATTTGTTCCTGCAGGTCAGTCATTCAGCGCTGAATACATCGCAGACCCTGCACACAATGTTTCACCCGACGGCTCAATCGATGCATCAACATGCTACTTCGAAGAAACATCATGGTACTTCGAGGGTCAGAAGCACGAGCTTACAGATAACAACACAGCTTTGAGCCTTGCTTTTGAAATTGCTCTTGGCAACATTCACTCAATCTATGACTGTGAGGATACTTATCCTCAGTTCAATGAGTCAAGATTTGTTAGAAGACTTACAAGAGACTATCTTCCTGATGCAGCTACAATCGACCGTTCAACTCTTTCAGCAGAGGATGCAGCTAGACTTGATCAGGCTGTTGCAGATGCGGAAGCTATGATGGCTTGTACAATCAATGACCGTGATGCAGACGATGAAATCATCTTCGCGCTCAAGGATCTCCTCATTGAGCTTAACGTTAAGTACAATATATGGGAAGACAGATATCAGCCTGAAGTTGACGATCCTACAATGGATGTAGTCGAGAAGGTTCTCGGCGTTGCTTCTGATGCACTTCTTCTCATCTTCGGCAAGAAGGGCTTTGCAGATTTCTGGGATTTCCTTCCTCTTGACTGATAAAACTTATATCCGGCACCGTGAATGCGGTGTCGGATTTTTTTGGTTGTCTTTATATACAAAATGTCGGATATTTTTACACGTTTTTTTACATATAAAACAAGGCTCATTTCATTGACAAAACACGTCAGTTATGATAAACTTTTCTAAGTAAATGTTTAAAATTGCGGTATAATGTAATCACGATGATTTTTCTCTCGTGCAACCCGAAAGGAGCAGACTATGGACTTCATTCTCAGAGGCGGAAAAGCTTATATTGACGGTGAATTCAAAAAGCAGGATATACTTGTTTCTAAAGGCGTTATTGCCTCTGTTTCCGGTTGCATCTGTTCTGCTGATGCTCATATTATTGACTGTGAAAATATGAATATTTTACCCGGACTTGCAGATGTTCATGTGCATTTGCGAGAGCCGGGTTTTTCTTATAAAGAGACGATTGAAACGGGAACTAAGGCGTGTGCACACGGTGGTTACACTCTTGTCTGCTCTATGCCTAATCTCAATCCGACTCCCGATAGCCTTGAAAATCTTCAGGTTCAGCTCGACGTAATTAACAAGGATGCCGTAATTGATGTAAGACCGTTCGGCACGATTACGATCGGTGAAAAGGGTGAGGAACTCTCTGATATGGAAGCTATGGCACCGTATGTCGCAGGATTTTCTGATGATGGCAGAGGTGTTCAGGATGAAGAGCTTATGCGTGAGGCTATGCTGAAGGCAAAAACGCTCGGCAAAATGATTGTTGCTCACTGCGAGGATAACAGTTTGCTTCACGGTGGTTACATTCACGACGGCGAATATGCAAAGGCACACGGACACAAGGGCATCTGCTCAGAAAGCGAATACGGTCCGATTGCAAGAGACCTGAAGCTCGTCGAAGAAACGGGATGCAGTTATCACGTCTGCCATATCTCAACAAAAGAAAGTGTTGAAATCATACGTCAGGCTAAAGCGAAGGGTATTGACGTAACCTGCGAAACAGGTCCTCATTATCTTGTCCTTTCGGACAAGGACCTGCAGGAGGATGCGAGATTTAAAATGAATCCTCCGCTCCGCAGTGAAGAGGACAGAAAAGCTCTTGTTGAGGGTGTTCTTGACGGAACTATCGATATGATCGCTACAGACCACGCTCCACACTCTGCAGAGGAAAAAGGCAGAGGACTCAAGGACAGCCTTATGGGTGTTGTTGGTATTGAAACAGCGTTTTCTGTTATGTATACGAACTTTGTCGAAAAAGGTCTTATGACACTTGAAAAGCTCGTCGAGATTATGAGTGTCAATCCTTGCAACCGATTCGGCTTTGCCAACGGTATCAAGGTCGGTGAAAAGGCAAATCTTACAGTTTTTGACCTTAACGAAAAATACACGGTAAACCCCGAAGAATTCCTTTCAAAGGGAAGGAGCACACCGTTCAAGGGTGCAGAGCTCAGTGCGAAATGCATTCTTACGGTTGCCGACGGTGAAATAGTTTATAATGCTGAGGTATAAGAGATGAAACAGGTATTTTTGAAAATTACAGAAAATAAAAAAATTGCAAAAGATGTTTATCTTATGAAGCTTGAAGGCGATGTGTCCGATATCACAGCTTCAGGTCAGTTTGTTAATATCAAGCTTGATGGTTTTTATTTAAGACGTCCGATTTCGGTCTGTGATTATGATGAGAACACTCTCACAATCATTTACAAGGTTGTAGGTGAGGGTACAGAGGCTATGGCTGAGCTTCCGTGCGGCACAGAGCTTGATGTTCTTACAGGTCTCGGAAACGGATACAACCTTGCTAAAAGCGGCGACGCTCCGCTTCTTATCGGTGGTGGCGTAGGTGTACCTCCGATGTACAATCTTTGCAGAAAGCTTATCGCAGAGGGCAAGAAGGTAACTGTTATCCTCGGCTTCAATACAAAAGATGAAATCTTCTTTGAGGATGAATTCAAGGCTCTCGGTGCAGAGGTTTATATCACAACTGTTGACGGTAGCTACGGCACAAAAGGCTTCGTAACTGATGTTATGAAAGATCTTGATTATACATACTTCTTCACCTGCGGACCGATGCCTATGTTCAAGGCTATTGAAGCAACAGCAGTTACGAGCGGTCAGTACAGCTTTGAAGAAAGAATGGGCTGCGGCTTCGGTGCTTGTATGGGTTGTTCATGCAAGACGAAGTACGGCAACAAGAGAATCTGCAAGGACGGTCCCGTACTTGAGAGGGAGGAAATCATATGGTAAATACAAAAGTTGAACTCTGCAATATAACGCTCGATAACCCGATTATCCCTGCGAGTGGTACATTCGGATTCGGATATGAGTTTGCAGAACTTTATGATATAAACTGCCTTGGAACATTTTCTTTCAAAGGCACAACAAAGGATGCACGTTTCGGCAATCCTACACCAAGAATTGCTGAGTGCGACAGAGGTATGATCAACGCTGTAGGTCTTCAGAATCCCGGTGTTGATGCAGTAATTGAAAAAGAGCTTCCTAAGCTTAAGGCTTGCTTCAATAAGCCTGTAATGGCAAATGTCAGCGGATTCGCTGTTGAGGATTATGTTTATACCTGTGAAAAGCTCGACAAAGAGGAGCAGGTAGGCTGGCTTGAAGTCAATGTTTCATGCCCGAATGTGCACGGTGGCGGTATGGCTTTCGGCACATCAGCAGAGGCTGCAGCTGAGGTTACAAAGGCTGTAAAAGCTGTAACCACAAAGCCTGTTATTATCAAGCTTTCACCGAACGTAACAGATATCGTGTCAATCGCAAAAGCCTGTGAAGAAGCAGGTGCTGACGGTATCAGTATGATCAACACAATGCTTGGTATGAAGATTGACCTGAAAACAAAGAAGCCTGTAATTGCTAATAAAATGGGTGGTTTCTCAGGACCTGCAATCAAGCCTGTAGCTGTCAGAATGATCTATCAGGTGTACGAAGCAGTCAATATTCCGATCGTCGGAATGGGTGGTGTTTCAAGCGCTGAGGATGTAATCGAGCTTATGCTCGCAGGTGCAACTGCAGTTGAAGTCGGCGCGGCAAACCTTATCGATCCGTTTGCTGCAAGAGATATTATAAATAATCTCCCGGCTGTTATGGAAAAGTATTCAATAAATAATTTAAGTGATATTATAGGAGGAGCACACTAATGGGTAAGGATGTAATTGTAGCTTGTGACTTTTCGTCAAAAGCAGATGTAATGAACTTCCTTGATAAGTTCAATGGCGAGGGCAGAAAGCCTTTCGTGAAAATCGGTATGGAGCTTTTCTATGCCGAAGGTCCGCAGATTGTCAGAGAAATCAAGGAGAGAGGACACAAGATTTTCCTTGATCTCAAGCTTCATGACATTCCGAACACTGTTAAAAAATCAATGGCTGTTCTTTCAGGACTTGACGTTGATATGACAAACCTCCACGCTGGCGGTACAATCGCTATGATGGAAGCTGCACTTGAGGGTCTCACACGTCCTGACGGCACAAGACCTATTCTCATTGCAGTAACTCAGCTCACTTCAACAAGTGAAGAGAGAATGAAGAATGATCTTCTCATCAATGAGCCTATCGACAAGGTGGTTCTTCACTATGCACACAATGCAAAGGTTGCAGGTCTTGATGGCGTTGTATGTTCACCGCTTGAAGCAGGCAAGGTACACGACACCTGCGGCAGTGATTTCGTAACAGTTACACCGGGCGTAAGATTCGCAGACGGCGACATCGGTGACCAGGTAAGAGTTATGACTCCCGCTGAAGCTAAGAAGATCGGCTCTGACTACATCGTAGTCGGCAGACCTATCACAGCTGCAGCTGACCCTGTAGCAGCATATAACAGATGTGTTGCAGAATTTGTAGATTAAGTTAAAAATTTCAGAATTAATATAAAGGAGATTAAAACTATGGAGAAGCTTATTGCAAAAGACTTACTTAAAATCAAGGCGGTTTTCTTCCGTCCTGAAGAGCCGTTCACATGGGCAAGCGGAATCAAGAGCCCTGTTTACTGTGACAACAGACTCACACTTACAGCTCCCGACGTAAGAACAGATGTTGAAAACGGTCTTGCTACACTTATCAAAGAAAAGTATCCCGAAGCAGAGGTTCTTATGGGTACTTCAACAGCAGGTATCGCTCATGCAGCAATTACAGCTCATATCCTTGGTTTACCGATGGGTTATGTCCGTTCAGGCAACAAGGACCACGGCAGACAGAATCAGATCGAAGGTAAGCTTCTTCCGGGTCAGAAGGTCGTTGTTGTTGAGGACCTTATCTCAACAGGTGGCAGCGTTATTGAAGTTGTAAACGTTCTTCGTGAAGCAGGTGCAGATGTTCTTGGTATCGTATCAATCTTCACATACGGTATGAAGAAAGGTCTTGTACGTCTTGAGGAAGCAAATGTTATCAACTACAGCCTTACAAACTTTGACGTAATTGCAGAAGTAGCTGCTGAAGAAGGCTATATCGCAACAGAAGATATTCAGAGACTCATCGCATTCAGAAACAACCCGTCCGACGAAAGCTGGATCGGAGGAGTGAAATAATGAGAAGCGTAATCGATATTCTTGATCTCTCGGTTGCTGAGCTCGACGAGCTTGCAGCCTGCGCAAATGACATTATCGAAAATCCTGAAAAGTACGCACATAAGTGTGCAGGTAAGAAGCTTGCAACACTTTTCTTCGAACCTTCGACAAGAACAAGACTCAGCTTTGAAGCTGCTATGTATGAGCTCGGCGGTAACGTGCTGAGCATGTCTGATGCGAAGTCAAGCTCCGCTGCAAAAGGTGAGAGTGTTGCAGATACAGCTAAGACAATTTCCTGCTATGCAGATATCATTGCTATGCGTCACCCGAAGGAGGGTGCACCTCTTGTAGCATCAATGAATGCAAGTGTCCCTGTTATCAATGCAGGTGACGGCGGTCACAATCATCCGACACAGACACTCGCTGACCTTCTTACAATCAGCCGTGAAAAGGGCAGATTCAATAATATCACCGTAGGCTTCTGTGGTGACCTCAAGTTCGGCAGAACGGTACATTCACTCATCAGCGCTCTTTCAAGATATGAGAACGTGAAGTTTGTACTTATTTCTCCCGAAGAGCTTAAATTACCGAGCTATGTCAAGAAGGATATCATTCAGAAAAACAACCTTGAATACGTGCAGACAACTGATCTTGAATCAGTAATGCCCGAGCTTGATATTCTCTATATGACGAGAGTTCAGCGTGAGCGATTCTTCAACGAGGAAGATTATCTCCGACTCAAGGACAGCTATATCCTTACACCCGAAAAGCTTGAAACAGCAAAGAAAGACCTTTGCATTATGCATCCGTTGCCCAGAGTCAACGAAATCAGCGTAGCTGTTGACGATGACCCCAGAGCTTGTTATTTTGATCAGGTGCTCAACGGAAAGTATATGAGAATGGCTTTGATTCTTAAGCTTCTGGAGGTAAAATAAATGAATATAGATTCAATCAGAAACGGTATAGTTATTGACCATATTGCATCAGGTAAGGGTATGCAGATTTATAATCTCCTTAACCTTGATGAGCTTGACTGTTCAGTTGCTATTATCAAAAATGTTCACAGTAACAAAATGGGTAAAAAGGACATAATCAAAGTTGACGCTGATATTGAAGTTGACGTTGAACTTCTTGGTTACGTTGATCCAGGTGTTACCGTTGATATCATCAGAGACAGTAAGCTCGTTGAGAAAAGAAAGGTTTCTTTACCTGAAAAGCTGACTAATGTCATTAAATGCAAAAACCCGCGTTGTATTACTTCTGTAGAGCAGGAATTACCGCATATATTCAAAAAGACAACAAATGGCGAAAAAGCGGTTTACAGATGCATTTATTGTGAAACAAAAGCAGAGTAATTTGTGTATTTTTGATAGACAATAACGAAAACACAGGACAAACTTTTACATCAGTTTAAGTTGACCTTTCTGACGGTTTTTGATATAATCAAAACATAAGTTTTAAAGCCTTTTGTGACTGACGGAATTGTGGATTAACCACAGGGGAGCAGAAGGAATTTTATAGCCGACCGTCTGGGCAGTCCTGTTGAGAATATAGGACTGCCCTGTTTATTTTTAGGAGGATTTCATAATGAAAAAAATAGGAATCATTATGGGTAGTGACAGTGATTTACCCGTAGTTGAAAAAGCAATGACAACTCTTGATGAGTTCGGTGTTCCTTATGAGGTTCACGTATTTTCAGCACACAGAACACCTGCAGAAGCTAAGGATTTTTCAGCTAATGCACGTAAGAACGGCTTCGGTGCTATCATTGCAGCAGCAGGTAAGGCAGCACATCTCGCAGGAGCGATTGCTGCAAACACAACACTTCCCGTTATCGGCATCCCTGTAAAGGCTTCAACACTTGATGGCCTTGATGCTCTTCTTTCAACAGTTCAGATGCCTGCAGGTATCCCTGTTGCTACAGTTGCAATTGACGGCGCAGCTAATGCAGCTCTTCTTGCTCTTCAGATTCTTTCAGTCAGCGATGACGAAGTAGCAGCTAAGCTTGACGCTCAGAGAAAGACTGCTTCTGAAAACGTTCTTAAAAAGAATGCAGAAATCGAAAAGAGATTCAATAAATAAACCCACAGCATCGTTTCACTAACCAGGAGGTAATCAAATGGGAGGTTTTTTTGGCGCAGCCTGTAAAGGAGATGCAATTTCAGATGTTTTCTTCGGTACAGACTACCACTCACATCTCGGCACACGTCGCGGCGGTATGGCGGCTTATGACGAAACAGTCGGCTTGCAGAGAGATATTCACAATATCGAAAATTCGCCGTTCAGAACAAAGTTCGAAAATGTTTTCGATGAAATGAAAGGTAATTCGGCAATCGGATGTATCAGTGACTCTGACCCGCAACCGCTTCTCGTCCGTTCAAATCTCGGCACTTATGCAATCTGCATCGTAGGTGTTATCAATAATGCAGATGCTCTTATAAAGCAGTACCTTGATTTCAGCGGCGGTCAGTTCAATGCAATGACAGGCGGCAAGGTTAACTCAACAGAGCTTGTTGCCGCACTCATCAATCAGAAAAGCGACTTCGTTACAGGTATACACTTCGCACAGGAAGTAATCGAGGGTACAGCTTCAATCCTTATCCTCAAGAATGACGGAGCAATCATAGCAGCTCGTGATAAGGTCGGCAGAATTCCCGTTCTTGTCGGAAAGAGTGTAAACGGATACTGCGTTTCATTCGAGTCCTTTGCATATCAGAAGTTAGGCTATGAGGACGAAAAGGAGCTTGGTCCCGGTGAGATTGTAGAATTCACCAGTGACTCACTCAGACAGCTTGCAGCACCCGGAAAGAAAAAGCGTATATGCGCCTTCCTCTGGTCATATTACGGTTATTCACCGTCAACTTATGAGGGAGTTAACGTTGAGGTTATGCGATACCGTAACGGTGAAATCCTCGCAAAGCACGATATGGAAGTCGGCAATGCAAAGGATGTTGACTACGTAAGCGGTGTTCCGGATTCAGGTACTCCTCATGCGATAGGATACGCCAATATGAGCCGCATCCCATTCTCAAGACCCTTCATCAAATACACGCCGACATGGCCCAGAAGCTTTATGTCAGCTAAGCAGAGCGACAGAAACAAGGTTGCAAAGATGAAGCAGGTACCCGTACACGATCTCATCCGTGACAAGAGTCTTCTCTTTGTTGACGACTCAATCGTCCGCGGAACACAGCTTCGTGAAACAGTTGAGTTCCTTTACTCAAACGGAGCTAAGGCTGTTCATATGCGTTCAGCTTGTCCGCCGATTATGTACGGCTGTAAGTACCTCAACTTCTCACGAAACACAAGCGACCTTGACCTTATCACAAGAAGCACCATTATGGAGCTTGAAGGTGAAGAAGGCGAAAAATACCTTGATGAATACAGCGATTCATCAACTGAACGAGGCAAGAAGCTTCGTCAGATAATCTGCGAAAAGCTTCATTTCGCATCACTCGAATTTCAGTCACTTGAAGGTCTCATCGAGGCAATAGGACTTGATGAATGCGACCTTTGCACATATTGTTGGAACGGAAAGGAATAAGAATTATGCATACAAACTCTAAATCAGACAGCTACGCAGCAGCGGGCGTTGATATTACAGCAGGTTACAAAGCAGTTGAGCTTATGAAGGCTCATATCGCAAGAACAATGTCAAACTCAGTCGCATCAGACATCGGCGGCTTCGGCGGCCTTTTTGAGCTTGATCTCACAGGAATTTCAAAGCCTGTACTCGTAAGCGGTACAGACGGTGTAGGCACAAAGCTCAAGATGGCTTTCCTTATGGACAAGCACGACACAGTAGGTATTGACTGTGTTGCAATGTGTGTTAATGATGTTATCTGCTGCGGTGCAAAGCCGTTGTTCTTCCTTGATTACATCGCTTGCGGTAAGAATATCCCCGAAAGAATCGCAGACATAGTTGCAGGTGTTGCTGAAGGCTGTGTACAGTCAGGTTCAGCTCTCATCGGCGGTGAAACAGCAGAAATGCCCGGTTTCTATCCCGTTGACGAATACGATATGGCAGGCTTCTCAGTAGGCGTTGTTGATAAGGACAAGATCGTTAACAACAAGCTTGTTAAAGAAGGCGACGTTATCATCGCTCTCCCGTCATCAGGTGTTCACTCAAACGGTTTCTCACTTGTAAGAAAAGTATTTGACGTTGATAATGCTGACCTCAAAACTCCGATGGAAGAGCTTGGCGGCAAGTCACTTGGCGAAACTCTTCTCACTCCGACTAAGATTTATGTTAAGCCTATGCTCGCTTTGTTTGATGAAGTTACAGTTAAGTCTGTTTCTCACATCACAGGCGGTGGCTTCTATGAAAATATCCCAAGAAGTCTTCCCGACGGATTCGGCGCAAAGATTGACAAGGCTTCAATCCGCATTCTTCCGATCTTCGATCTCATCGCAAAGACAGGCAACATTCCTGAGCGTGATATGTTCAACACATACAATATGGGCGTTGGTATGAGCGTTGTTGTTGCTAAGGAAGATGCAGACAAGGCTATCGAAATTCTCAAGGCAAACGGTGAAGATGCTTATGTAATCGGCGAAATCATCGCAGGTGACGAGAAGATTATCATTGAATAATAACGGGGGATAGGCTATGAATACTGCTCCTACTAAGATTGCCGTACTCGTTTCAGGCGGCGGCACAAACCTTCAGGCTTTGATAGATGCCGAGAAAAAAGGCATCATAACAAGCGGTAAAATCGAGCTTGTTATCTCAAATAAGCCGGGTGCTTACGCTCTGACGCGTGCTGAAAATGCAGGAATCAAAACTGCGGTAATCAATAATAAAGAATACGAAACAAGAGAGGCTTTTGAAGCTCAGGTCAAGTCCGTGCTCAAAGAAAACGGAATTGAGCTTATAATTCTCGCAGGCTTTATGTGTATCCTTACAGAAAGCTTTACTTCCTGCTACCCGAAGCGAATCATAAACGTTCATCCGTCATTGATTCCTTCATTCTGTGGCGAAGGCTTTTACGGACTTAAGGTGCACGAGGCTGCACTCTCTTACGGTGTTAAGGTTACAGGTGCTACAGTGCATTTTGTAAATGAAATTCCCGACGGCGGTCAGATTATTCTTCAGAGAGCAGTTTATATCGAGCCGCAGGACACTCCCGAAACTCTGCAGAAACGCGTTATGCAGGAAGCAGAATGGAATATACTGCCTGAAGCGGCAGAATTAGTATCAAAAGAAATTAAGGAAAAAGGTGAAGATTATGAACATATACAAGGTTAATGACATCGGCGAACTTATCCGTGACAATTCATATGTAGGCAGAGGTATCGTAATCGGTAAATCTGCAGACGCAAAAAAGGCAGTTGCTGCTTACTTTATCATGGGCAGAAGCGAAAACAGCCGTAACCGTATTTTCTCAGAGAAGGACGGAGCAGTTTTCACAGAGCCGTTTGATGCATCCAAGGTTGAAGATCCTTCACTCATCATTTATGCCGCTATCAGAAAGCACGAAAACAAGCTCATCGTTACAAACGGTGACCAGACAGATACAATTTATGAATTCATTAAGGAAGGCAAGTGCTTCAATGGTGCTCTCAAAACACGTGAGTTTGAGCCCGATGCACCGAACTTCACACCGAGAATCAGCGGTATGCTCAAGTTTGAAAACAACGACTTCAAGTATGAGATGAGCATTCTCAAGAGCCTTGACGAAGAGGGTTCAGACTGTGCACGTTACCTCTTTATGTATCCTTCAAAGGCTGGTCTCGGCCACTTCATCCACACATATGTATGTGACGGCAATCCCATCCCGACATTCCAGGGTGAACCCGAAAGAGTTATGATTCCCGATGATATCGACGAGTTTACAAACACACTCTGGACAAACCTCAACGAAGATAATAAGATTTCTCTTTACGTTCGTTACATCGACCTTGAAACAGGTGCAGAAGAGAACCGTCTTATCAATAAGAATAAATAAGGAGATTAACGAAAATGAAAGAATTTGAACTTAAGTACGGCTGTAACCCGAATCAGAAACCGGCTAAAATCTTTATGAACGACGGAACAGATCTTCCGATTGAAATCCTTGCAGGCAGACCCGGCTTCATCAATTTCCTTGATGCATTCAATTCATGGCAGCTTGTTAAGGAGCTTAAGGAAGCTTTGAATATGCCTGCAGCAGCATCTTTCAAGCACGTAAGCCCGACTTGTGCAGCTGTTGGTACTCCGCTTCCTGAAAAGCTCAAGAAGGCTTGCTTTGTTGACGATATCGAAGGTCTTGATGAGTCTCCGCTCGCTTGTGCATATGCACGTGCAAGAGGTACAGACCGTATGTCTTCATTCGGTGACTGGATCGCACTTTCAGATGTTTGTGACAAAACAACAGCAACAATCATCAAGCGTGAGGTTTCTGACGGTGTTATCGCTCCGGGTTATACAGATGAAGCACTTGAAATTCTCAAAACAAAGAGAAACGGTAACTACAATATCGTAAAGATCGACCCTGACTATGTTCCGCAGCCGATCGAGCAGAAAACTGTTTACGGCATCACATTCGAGCAGGGCAGAAACGATTATAAAATCGACGAGTCACAGCTTCAGAACGTTGTTACAGCTAACAAAGAGTTCCCCGAAGAAGCAAAGCGTGACCTTATCATCGCTCTTATCACTCTTAAGTATACACAGTCAAACTCAGTCTGCTATGCAAAGGACGGTCAGGCAATCGGTGTTGGCGCAGGTCAGCAGTCAAGAATTCACTGCACACGTCTTGCAGGTACTAAGGCAGATATCTGGCACCTTCGCCAGAGCGATAAGGTTCTTAACCTTCCGTTCAGAGATGACGTTTCAAGACCTAACCGTGACAACGTAATCGACGGTTATATCAATAAGAACGAAGAAGATGTTTGCGCAGACGGCAACTGGCAGAAGTATTTCACAACTCAGCCCGAACCGTTCACAGATGAGGAGCAGGCAGCTTACCTCGCTACAATCACAGGCGTTTCAGTAGGCTCAGATGCTTTCTTCCCGTTCAGTGACAACATTGAAAGAGCAAAGAAGAGTGGCGTTTCATACATCGCAGAGCCGGGCGGCTCAATCCGTGATGACATTGTTATCGAGTGCTGCGACAAGTACGGTATCACAATGGCATTTACAGGTATGAGACTTTTCCACCACTAATATATAAACGAAGAGGTAAAAAATGAACTTTTTTGAAGAACTTATAAATTTCGATCCCGAAGTTGCGAGTGCTTGTGGTGAAGAGCTTGAGCGTCAGCGCCATAATATCGAACTTATCGCTTCTGAGAACATTGTTTCAAAGGCAGTTCTCCTTGCAGCAGGTGGAGTCCTTACAAACAAATACGCTGAAGGCTATCCTTCAAAGAGATACTACGGCGGCTGCTACTGTGTTGATAAGGTAGAAGAGATTGCACGTGAAAGAGCAAAGAAAATCTTCGGTGCCGAACACGCTAATGTTCAGCCTCACAGCGGTGCAAATGCAAACCTTGCTGTTTTCTTTGCACTCGTTAAGCCGGGCGACACAGTTATGGGTATGAACCTTTCCGAGGGCGGACACCTCTCACACGGTTCACCCGCAAACATTTCAGGTAAGTATTACAACATCGTTCCTTACGGTGTTGATTCGGAAACAGAAGTAATCAACTACGAAGAAATGCGCAGAATTGCACTCGAATGCAAGCCGAAGATGATTGTTGTAGGTGCAAGTGCTTATTCAAGGGTTATCGACTATAAAAAGTGCCGTGAAATCTGTGACGAAGTCGGTGCATACCTTATGGTAGATATGGCTCACATTGCAGGTCTTGTTGCTGCAGGACTTCATCCCAACCCGGTACCGTATTCAGATGTTGTTACTTCAACAACTCATAAAACACTCCGCGGTCCCAGAGGCGGTCTTATCCTTTGTAAGGAAGAGCTTGCAAAGGCAATTGACAAGGCTGTTTTCCCCGGCACACAGGGCGGTCCGCTTATGCACATTATCGCAGCTAAGGCTGTTGC
>JAXJUJ010000101.1:0-1772 GCA_036309125.1 Acutalibacteraceae bacterium
AGATGGATGAGCAGCTCGGCTATGATAAGCATGAACGTACAGAATCCAGCGAAGAAAAAAAGAACTATAGAAACGGTTCAACTAAGCGTAAACTAAAAACTCAGCTTGGTGAAGTTGAAATATCTGTTCCGCGCGATAGAAACGGTGAATATGAGCCTAAAATCATTGATAAATATCAGCGCAATGCAGACGGATTAGAAGATAAAATTCTATCTTTGTACGCTCATGGTATGTCTACTCGCGATATTCAGGAACAGATAAAGGATTTATACAATATTGATATATCATCAGAGCTTGTATCCAAAATCAGTGAGAAAATATTGCCGGAAGTCAATGAATGGCAGAACAGACCTCTTGAAGAATACTATCCGTTTATCTTTATGGATGCTATTCATTACAAGCTGCGTGAAAACCATCAGATTATCACTAAGGCGGCTTATGTTGTATTAGGTGTAAATGCAGAAGGCTACAAGGATATTTTAGGCATATGGGTAGGAGCTAATGAAAGCAGTAAATTCTGGCTTGGTGTATTGAATGAGCTTAAGAGCAGAGGTGTGAAAAACGTAGATTTATTCTGCGTTGACGGGCTTTCCGGATTTAGAGAAGCTATCAATGCGGTATATCCGTTTGCAGGAATACAGAGGTGTATTATTCATCAGATACGTTCATCAAGTAGGTTTGTTTCATACAAGCATATTAAAGAATTTACCGCTGATCTGAAGCTTGTTTATGGTGCGCTGAATGAAGAAGCTGCTATGGAAAAGCTGATTGAGTTCAAAGAAAAATGGCAGTCACAGTATCCATCAGCAGTTAAGTCATGGGAAGATAATTGGGATATATTATCTACATTCTTTGCATATCCTGTTGAGATACGGAAGATAATATACACGACAAATATTATTGAGGGATTGAATCGCCAATTCAGAAAGGTTACAAAGACAAAATCTGTATTCCCTAATGATGATTCTCTGAGAAAAATGCTGTATCTTGCATCACAAAACATTACTAAAAAGTGGACGCAGCGATACAAGAACTGGGATATTGTTATACGTCAGCTTGAAATCATGCACGATGAGAAAACAGCATAAACGGGGCTCTGCCCCGAACCCCGAGGTTTAACGCATTGGTTTTCCCTAAAACGGGCGAAACGAGCGGATGAACCGCCCGTTTCAGTGCAAAACTGCATGACCGCTCCGGTTGCTCCTCAGCATTGCCGTATCCTGTCAAGCGGTAAAAGCCAATAGTTATTATTGACAGATTATATTAAGCTTATACCTGTAATTTTCGCCTTGTCGAGTGTTGTCAGATATTGCTTACACAACTTTTTCCGCAGACCCTAATACCATGTGTGTGGATACGGGTTTGCGTATGGTTATATATAGGTCAAAATCTTTTGACCAATTTTTTACTCATTTAATTAACCTAAACAGAGAGCAGGACACGTCGTGTCCTGCTCTCTGCTATTAAAAAGAAAAAGGTAACATTTCCGGCACCGGAAATGTTACCTTTACTCTTATGTTAGACTTTCAAGAAAGTCTGTGAATTCTTCAAAAGTGATGAACTCTAAAATTTGGTCAACGTATTCTTCGTACCACTCCTGCAGTTCTTCAAGGCTGCAGTCATCTTCGTGCTCACATATAGGCTGAACTTCTGGTACTGTTGTTACGATAGAGATGCCCTTGCTGTAATGCAGGCGAGGACAAAGACCTGTGTCAGAACTCCAAGGTAGGTCAAGATGATGAAAAACATCACCATCTTCATAGTCCACATAC
>JAXJUJ010000102.1:0-10683 GCA_036309125.1 Acutalibacteraceae bacterium
GGTAAGGGTTCGGTTTTTCTATATGAATTATAACGCAATTTTTGATACAGGTTGTAACCCACCGACAAATTGGAAATTACTTCCTGCAATAGATTTCTATCGCTTCGCAGATAAACTCAGCAGTACCGTCAGCGTGCTTGTCGATGTTGCTCTTAAAGCGCTCATCTGCAACATACATCTGACCGAGACCTGCTAAAATCTGGTTTGTGCAAAGGTAATAATTTTCGCTGATATGATCCTGCAGCATTTTCACAAGGTTCTGCACCTCGGCAGAATCAGGCGTTTTGACCTTTCTCATGCATACCGCAAACTCTGCCATAATGTGATCCATTCCCTCAGCAAGGTCGTTCCACTTCTGCCTGGAGTAATTTTTGGTCCGTTCTGCGTGTTCCTTGTATGCGTCCGTTTTGCCCCATTTTTCTTTGGCTTCATCCTTATGCTTTTCAAATTCGCTGTTGTCAAACGCTTTCATTACATTTTCTCCTTTCATAGCACCGTCAATGGCAGAAATTAACCGCTCTAATCGCTCTTTTTTGAGCGTGAGAAGGTGTTTCTGCTCTTTCAGCGCCTTGTTTTTGTCATAATTCGGGGATGACAAAATCTCTCCGATGCTTTTTAAGGAAAAGTCAAGTTCACGGTAAAAGAGAATCTCTTGCATACGAAGAAGAGAATTTTCGTCATAAAAACGATAGCCTGTAGACCTGTCAACAAAGGCTGGTGTCAACAATCCTATTTCATCATAGTAGTGCAGTGTGCGCACACTTACACCCGTAAAGCCGGCAAATTCTTTAATCTGCATTTTCAAAATTTATCACCTCTCAATACTGAGCATACACTATGACGTAGCGTGAGAGTCAATAGCTTGTTTTAAAAAATGTTGATGGGCGTTCAATAATTTCTTCTTTATCGAATAGATTGTATCACATAAATATGAATTATTCCACCCAAATAAAAATGGGCTGTTTTTCACGATGAAACTATTCTTACTTACAATAAAACTAATCTCGGTTACAATGAAATTTATCTCATTTTTAAAAGCACAGAAAAACCTTGTGTTAAGCGGTTTTTGACAAAAAGAAAAGGAATGCAAGTATCGTATCAATACTTGCGTTCCGATATGCTAAAGAGCAGTATAACGGTGCACAAAGTTAGATAAGAAAAGCCATCACCTTTCTACAACTCAATTATATCACAATTATTGCTTATTTGCAGACAAGTGATAAGTGATGCAGTTGCGCTGTGATCAGTGATGCGATGCGTTCTACTCACGCGCCGAAGGCGTGCATCACGGGTGAAGCCTGCATCACGCACGCAGTGCGCATCATGTTCCGAAAGGAACGCATCAATCAAAAAGTCTCTTTTGTCAGGTAGACAAAAGAGACTTTTTTGTTGTAAAGGTAACGCAAGATTGATACAAGAAAGACTTTTAATTTGTAAAGTCTTGCACGGGTTTCAAACATTATGAAGTTTAGATAGAGGGTTTCAATATTGCTAAAAATTATTTTCCTGGTTTGAATTTATGTCCACATTGTTGGCAAACGTTTATGGGCTTTCCACTACCAAGCCAACCCCACAACAATGAATATCCTCGATTTATAGTAGCAATCGATTTAGAACGACAAATGGGGCAGCACACCTCGCTTTGTTCTTTTGATAAGTGGTTTGATTTCTTAGAATTTATTTTATTCGCCAATATAGTTGCATTGTACTCGATTTCACTATGAGCAGCCCCTGTGCCCTCAAAGTACAATGACTCCATATTCAGTTTATATGTAAAAGAATCTCTATCTAATGAATCCCAATTCATTATGTATTTTTCGAAAATTTCCTTTTCTATAATCAAATGATTTTTTTGTGCCAAATAAATTGCTTTGGAAGGATTAGTATCACAAAGTTTTAGTAACTCGGTACTGATTTCTGTCGATGTTGTTTCTGAAAGTCTTTTTTTATACTCTTCCAAAGAATAATCAAACTCTCTGAGAGTGTGAGTTATATTTCTACTCGCACACTCTTGACAATAATTCATGATATAATTATCGGCAGTATTATTATAAAAAATTTTCCCGCAATTAGTACAAGCTTTACATTTGGTTGCTAGTTTAGCTGAAAGCAAAGCATCCTTACTATCAGAAATTATTGTATTATGCTCTTTTGACGAATGATCATCCAATATTTCAACGGATACTTTTATACGAGATAATTGATTGTAAATATCGTTTGATTCCTCTTCTGTTATCCCTTCAACTATAGTATATGGTAATTGTTTAAGACCTTCGTTGAATTTATACCAATCCACGAAAAGGTTGGATTTTTTTAGGGCTTCATAAGTGTGAAGCACGAAAAAAGGATTTGTTTTATCAATCGATAAAATAAGAATTTTTTTATATTTCGCTGGCATTCTATCTTCTAAAGTAAGCGGATAACCACAGTGTATACAGTTTGCAGACTTATTAGAAATTTCTTTTCCGCATTCCGGACAATTTATAAGTGCCATATTTCACACCTCATTAATAGTTCTTTGTTATATTATAAACTAATGGGTAGAACTTTTCAAGATATGAACTATGTACTTTAAAGTAATAAAGTCTTACACCGGTGGAAGACTTTTGTCTAAAAATGAAACCCTCACGCAGAGGGTTTCATTTTTTGTATAGGTTATTTGTAAGTGGAAAAACGAATTTTATATAAAAACAAAGAAAAGCCCTTGAATAAAGGACTTTTCTTTGTATCAATGAATGTTGATGATTATGGTCGAGGCGACAGGACTTGAACCTGCGGCATCTTGCTCCCAAAGCAAGCACTCTACCAAACTGAGCTACGCCTCGATAAATTTTAAATTTTAATGCTTACTCAGCTGAGAAGCTGTCACACAACGTTCATCATTATATCAAAGGACTTGCCGTTTGTCAATATAAATTTACACAGTATTATTATATTTTTATAACGTTCATAAAGTCTGATAGTGCAGGTTCAAATTTATGTTATTTTAAAAAGTCGGCTCACAAGACAGTTGTTTTTTTGGGATGTTTTTGATATAATAGCATTATGATAAATTCGATTAATTCGAAGGAGTGGTTTTGTGAGCGTTATAAAAACAACCGTAGCACTTATGCTGTCTATCATTATGTTCATTTCAAACGGAATTACATCTGTTGTTCCGGGCTTCACACGTGATCCGCTGAGTGCTGAAGAGCTTAAAAATCTCGTCGGCACATTTGATCCGAAACCTCTCGCTGATGAAATTGTCGTTGTAAGAGGTCTTTCACAGGATGAACGCGCAGCGGTTCAGTCATTGCAGGGACTTGTCGGCAGGGAAGAGGCTTCGATTTTTATTAATTTCGGTGGCTTTGAAGCAGAGGCTGAGCTCAAAGACCTTGAAGCAGCAGGATGTAAGCTCCTTTATACAGATGAAAATGGTAACAAGTGGACACTTGAAAACCTTATTCCTCGTTATGCTTCACATATCAAAGATAACGGGTATGTTCTTTTTACAGATTACGGTACATCTGAACAGATAAATATGGCATTCAACTATACAACAGTATTCGGCTGGATTGCTATTCCGCAGTCTATGGAAGAGAAGGTTAAAGCTCTCGGTCTTGAAAAGAAAGAAGACCTTACTGACGATACTCTTGATTTTACAGAACAGCGTGAATTCTATGATAAATATAAGGATGAATTCCGTAAGGATTCGTTGGTGCATCTTTATCATATGGCTTCAGGTCTCAGAGACCTCGCTGTTCAGCAGAAAATATTTATAACTTATATTGAGGACAGCGATTATATAGGACGTACCTTCCGCGATCAGCTTTTCAAAGATCTTGAACCTGCTTCAATGATCCTCGGCTGGTGCAAGTTCGAAGTGAAACATACCCAGTGTGCTTCACGTTTTGGTCACTATGTAATTCCCTCTGACCATAGCTTCAATGTAAGTATTCTTACCTGCAACAGAATGGAGCTTGAACCAATGGCTGAAAAAGCTGAGGCTCCAGAGCTCGACCCGTCAAAGCATTATGTAGCAATCGTCTACAGCGATGGCGACAATGCCCAGTGGATTTCCAACGGTTATCAGGAGTTCCACACATGGCAGAGCTATAATCTTGATACACCGATAACATGGACCTTTGCACCGCAGATGAAGGAGCTTTCACCTACAGCTGTTAAAAAAGTGCAGGAAAACAGAGGAAATGCAACATTCATCACAGGTCCTTCAGGCGCAGGTTATGCAAGAATCAATAAAATGTCTGCTTCAGAAGTTCGCAGATTTGCAGATCTTACAGCTGCAACAATGCTTGATTCAGGCCTTCGTATTATGACTTTACTCAATGATCCGCCCGCAAATGCATATGAAGATATGGTTTATGCAAACAGATTGAAGAGTTTCGCTCGCTATGATAATATCGACGGCGGTATCATCCAGATGGATGACAATTACTATGCAGGCGGTTACGGCAAGGTTTACTTTGCAAATGATAAGCCCTTCGTTTCAGTAAGATTTTCTCTCTGGCATCCGTCAGGCGATGCTTCTCAGGTGAATAACGAGTGGCTCAAAGAACAGGCTGATATCGTAAATTCATATTCAGCTGACATCAATAGTATAAATGGCTATTCAGTTATCAATGTTCATCCGTGGACAGTAGGTCCCGATGATCTTGCATACTTTGTAAGTCATCTTGATGATGGCATTGTAGTTCTTCCGGCTGCTGAGCTTATTGCTGCAATAGAGGAAAATATTCCTCATAAAAATGCAAAACCTGAATAAATTTCAGAAGATACCGCTGTCTTTGAAGGCAACGGTATCTTTTTGCGGTATGATTCATACAAATTCCTTGAAAAACATTATTTTTATTGTATAATATATTTTAGTCAAATAATTATAGGAGGCTTCAGATATGAAAAAGGTATTATCAGCGGTTTTGTGTGCTGTCCTTCTGCTCAGTTGCTTTGCTCCCACTCTTGCGACAGAGACATATGAAGAATATCCCACTGTTTATATTGTGGGTGCACACACTAATCCTATTTATAACGCTCAGGGTGAAGAGGTTTACCCGATTAAGGCTGACATTGTCGGTACAGTAAAGGAAACTCTCGGACCTTGTCTTGAGGATCTTGCAAAGGGTATGATTACAGGTGACTATACTGCATACGCAGAGGAGTTCAACGCTTCGTGGTCACCGATTTTTAAGGATCTTATTCTTGACAAAAATGGTGATGTAACAAACGGAAGCTATACCAAAAATAAAACTGTAACAAGCCATCTTGAGGGTAAAACTTCAGGCTATGGTGTGTGGGATTGCAGATTCTGGTATGATTGGCGTAAATCTCCCATTGAAACTGCTCACGAGCTCAAAGAGCATATAGATAATGTAATGAACGCTACGGGCAAGGAAAAGGTCCAGCTCATAGGACGTTGCTACGGAGCTAATGTTATAGCGACATATCTTGAACTTTACAAGGATCACGCAAAAGAGCATATTTCAGATATTTCGTATTACTCATCTTCGATTATGGGTATTGACTTTATGAGTGCACTTTTCTCAGGACAGATCACCCTTGACAACGAAGCACTTGCATCTTTCCTTAACTATTATGTTGAAGAAGAGGGACTTATAGGTGACGAAAACTGCGCAGAGCTTGTAGTGGCTCTTGTGGAAGTGATGAGACAAATGGATGCACTCGGCTCAACGGGTGATACGTTTATGTCTTTTGTTGATAATTTCAAAGCTGATCTTTTTCCGTTACTTCTTCGCAACACCTTCGGCGGTTGGCTTTCATACTGGGCAATGGTAACTCCTGAACTTTACGAGCAGGCGAGAGATTTCATCTTCGATACTGATGAGGTAAGAGCCGAGTATGCAGGATTTATCGCTAAAGCAGACGAATATTATTATAACGTTCAGGTTAATGTAATTGATACAATGCTTGAAATGAAAGACGCAGGAATCAATTTCTATGTTTTCGTTAAGTATAATTTCCCTGAGTTCCCGCTTTACGAGGGCGCACAGACACAGGGTGATGCTGATACAAGCGTAACAAGACAGTCTTTCGGTGCAACCTGTGCCGATTACGATAAGGTGTTTACCGACGATTACCTTGCATCGGTTTCAGCCGGAAATATGAAGTATATCTCACCTGATAAAAAGATTGACGCTTCAACCTGCCTTTTCCCTGAAACAACGTGGTTTGCCAAGGATTTACACCATAACTACTTCGCACCGTTTGAAGCTCCTTCAGCTGAAATTATGAGATACGACCTTACTGTAGATAATGAAAAGTACCCGCAGTATATGTTAAATGTCGATAATACAACTCTTATTCCGCTTGAAGGTACGGATGAAGATTTTAACAAAGCCGACGAGAATATGATTACTGCAATTGTTGATTTTATGAAGGCGTTTGCTAATCTTATCGTAAATCTTATCAAGGGAGAAGTTGAGTTCAGCTTCAATATTGATTCGATCCTGTAATTGGTTTTTCTAAAAGGAGTTTTACTATGTTTAACGCTGAAATTGTTAAAAATGAATGTGTACAATGGATACGTGATTTCTTTGAAAAGAATGGTAAAGGCTGTAATGCCGTTATAGGCATTTCAGGCGGTAAGGACAGCTCTATTGCAGCTGCTCTTTGTGTCGAGGCTCTCGGCAAAGAGCGCGTTATAGGCGTTCTTATGCCTCAGGGAGTGCAGCACGATATTGATATGGCGCAGCTTCTTGTAAATCATCTTGGAATAAGACATTACGTGGTCAATATAAAGGATGCTGTTGACAGTCTTATCGACAGTCTGCCTGAAGAGCTTGAGCTGACAGCACAGACCAAGCAGAATCTTCCTCCGCGAATCAGAATGTCAACTCTTTATGCTGTTTCACAGAGCTGTAACGGCAGAGTTTGCAATACCTGTAATCTTTCAGAGGATTGGGTAGGTTATTCGACACGCTATGGTGATGCAGCAGGTGATTTTTCTCCGATGTCTAACCTTACTGTAACTGAAGTCAAGGAAATCGGACGTATTCTCGGCCTTCCTGATGTGCTTGTTGATAAAACTCCCATCGACGGACTTTGCGGAAAGACGGATGAAGAAAACCTCGGATTTACCTATGCCGAGCTTGATGTATACATCAGAACAGGCGAGATTGAGGATAAAGCCAAGAAAGAAATCATTGATAGAAAGCACGTTATGAATCTCTTCAAGCTTGAAATGATGCCTTCTTTTAAACCGGAAATTTAATAGGGTGATATTATGAATTGGGAAGAAAAACTCTATAAAAACAACGAAAATCCGCTTGACTCACTTGTCAGCGGTTATAGCCATACATCAGTTTTCAGAACTATCGCTTTTGTAGGTGACAGTATGTCATCAGGTGAGTTTGAAACACGCGATGCAGATGGCGGAAAAGGATATCATGACTTTTATGAATATTCATGGGGTCAGCATATCGCACGTAAAAACGGACTTAAAGCACATAGCTTTTCACGTGGCGGTATGACTGCTAAGGAGTACATCGAATCATTCGCAGAGGAAAAAGGCTTCTGGGACAAGGATAAGGCTGCTCAGGCATATGTTATTGCACTTGGTGTCAATGATGTCTGTAATGCACATATGGAAGTCGGTTCTCTTGATGATATCAAAGAAGATTATCACGAAAATGCAAAAACCTATATGGGTTATTATGCACAGATCGTTTCACGCTATAAGGAAATCAGTCCTGAGGCAAAGTTCTTCTTTGTAACAATCCCGAATGATCCTGTTTATAATTCAAGAGGGGAAGTAAATAAGGTAAATGAAGCCTTATACGAGCTTGCAGAATACTTTGAAAACTCGTATATAATTGATCTGTACAAATACGGACCGAAGTTCGATGAACGTTTCAGAGAGCAGTTTTTTATGTACGGGCATATGAATCCGTCGGGTTACATTCTTATAGCTGAAATGGTCGATTCATATATTGATTATATCGTCAGAAATAATACTGCGGATTTTTCAATGGTTGCATTCGGAAATAATATCGACAGCAGCTGGATGTTTTTTGAGAAAGCGAAATAAAAATATCAAAGCAAGAAGATAATAAAACATCTTCTTGCTTCTTTTTTATTCTATGTTGTATTTTTTGATTCTTGTTTCAAAATCCAGATTTAGTCCGTGTACGCAGATGTTGATAATATCAGAAACTTCAGCTATTGTTTCCTTGCAGTTTCCGTTAAGCCATTCTTTGACTATGGCGATTATTCCGTTGAGATAAAACATCATAACAAGTTTTCTGTATTTTTCCGGATAGTTGAATTTTGAAAGTATCGGATTGAAAAAATGTTTAAACATCATCTCAAAAATACCGTCAACATTGAAAGCTTTTCCCTGTGAAAGGACGGTGAAAAAAACTCTTTTGTTTTCATAAACGTAAGTCAGAAACGGATGAAGATAGTCAGCTGTAAGGTAGTTAAGCTCGTCAGGGCTGGCATCGCTGATCAAATCAATCAGATTTTTTTTGTTGTTTCTGTCTGCATGGGCAGAAAAATATGAGAAAAAATCATTTTCTAAATATTTTCCCGTTTCTTCAAGCAAGTCATAAGTGTTGCTATAATGCAGATAGAAGGTTGAACGGTTAACTCCTGCTTTCTCACATACTTCTTTGACTGTTATATATTCAAAGTCTTTTTTTTCGAGAATTTCAATCATCGCTTTGTCCATTTTTACAGCGGTGTTGAAATATTTACTTTCTGATTTGTTCATCAGACTCACTCTTTCTTTTATGATTCGCTGATTTCTCTTGCGAGTTCAACGATTTCAAAAGCGTATTTGCTCTTGCTCTTTTCGAGGATTTTTTTGTAAACAGGGTAGGTTATTGCACAGCCTGCAAAGCCGATGATTCCGAGTATAATACCGAGGATCATAAATGCTGTCGTTCCACCGATAACTCTCATCGCTAAGCTCATTCCGAGACCTGCAAGAAGTGTAGTTGCTATACCGAAAGTGTATGCGAAAATGTTTGCCGGAAGCTTAGCTTTTGTATCAAGCTTCTTGAGTGCAACGAGCTTTGAGCTTTCCTTCGGGGCGTATTCCTTTGCTATTGCTTCTGCTAAAATTTTGTCTGTGTTCATTTCTGAATCCTCCTTTTTTCTTACAGCAATATTATAAAATGAAGAACAGAAAAAAGGAACAACAAGAAATTTTGTTTGTGTTGTTTTCAAAAAAATCACCGCAGTTTTAATACTGCGGCGATGTAAATTTATGCGTTGATGTTAATGCCACGTTCTTTTCTCTTAAGTTCAAGAGCTGAAATGATATTTTTCTTTTCTTGACCTGCGATTTTGTAGAAGAACATCGGGATGGCACAAAGCAACATACTGATACCGGGAACAATGGAAACGAGTGTAAACATTGCAAATCTGAGACTTGGTGCTAATTCTGTTGCTGCAACAACAGCCTCAGAAGAAAGCATCTGATCGGGCTGAAGACCGATTACCATATACATAACAACGATGCCTGATGTTGCAAAAGCGTTACCGATTTTGTTTATGAAGCCCTGGCAAGCGGCACCGAGTGCATTGTCACGGAAGCCTGTTTTAAGCTCCATATAGTCAAGGCAGTCGCAAATCATTGCAAAGCAGACTGTATTGATAACACCGAGAGGAATACAAGAAATAATGATAAAGGGGATACAAGCGTAAAGGTTCATTGTGAACCAACCAACGATTGTTGTTACGATACTTGCTACGAAACCTGCAAGACAGCTTACGATGACAAGCTTCTTGTAGTCAAACTTTTTCATAAGCTTCGGCATAAAGAGAGTTGCACCGAAAAGACCTACGATAGAGCTTATCTGGAAAACTGTTTTAACAGTTGAAATACTTGCTTCTATTGCAGCATTTCTTGCTGCATCATCTACAAGTGTTGCAAGGTCCGGACCGATGTAGAAAGAGTAACGTGCAACGTGAATAGCTGCAGCTGAAACCATATAACGTCCGCTTGAAAGAACACCCATAAGAAGAACGAGCATAAGCGGCTTGCATGTGAATACTCTTTTAAGAAGTGAAGGTTCGCCTGCTTTACGCTTTGTAACGGGCATCTTAACTCTTTCCTTAACACCGAAGCAAGCACGTGAATAAAGAATTGAGCCGATACCTACTGTTACGATAGCCATTATAAGATATTTTCTCTTCTGAATTGTAAGCGGATCAATCGGTTCAGCAGAGGTTTCAACAACTTTTGCAAGGATAAGACCGATAACGAGGAAAAGAACCTCGGGTACAGCAGAACCGATACTGTTGAAAATCTTACTTACGGAAATAACGGAGCTTCTTTCCTCAGAGCTCGGAGTCATAACATTCGGCAGACCCCAGAAGGAAACATCTCCGACGGTGTAAAGCATACCCCAAAGAACATAAACTATCGCCGAATATACCATAATCTCTGTTTTTCCGAGATTAGGACTAAGGTACATAAGAAATGTCATAATCGCAACGGGTATAATGGCCATTCTGATGAAAGGAATCATTTTGCCGCTTTTCAGATTACTGCGGTCAACGATCATACCCATAAGCGGGTCATTGATAGCATCCCATACTCGGGCAAGAAGCATAAGCAAAAGCACGAACATAGGAGTGAGCTGCAAAACGTTGAGATAATAGTCGCTTATGTAGCTGGACATCAAGGCGTAAATCATACCTTGTCCGAGTCCTGCAACACAA
>JAXJUJ010000103.1:0-3285 GCA_036309125.1 Acutalibacteraceae bacterium
CGTAAGGCGTATATCACATCTGCGCAGCAGATATATCACTGCAACGCCTTGCGTTGCTATTGCTCCCCTACATACACGACTTGAATCGGCTATTATATTTCAGCGTCGCAGACCCTCAATTATTCATTATTCATCATTCATTATTAATTGCAGAGGTGTAACCTCTGCCCGACAAACCCGAATTTACAGCAAAGAAAAAGGATGACAGATTATTCTGCCATCCTTTTATTATTATGCCTTGTAGAAAGCGGAGATTGCTTTGTTTGTCATATAAACGTCAAGCTTTGAAACAACCTCGTACGGTGCGTGCATTGAGAGTACGGGAACACCGACATCGACAACGTCAATATCAAGGTTTGCAACGTACTTTGCAACAGTTCCGCCACCGCCTGCATCGACAGCGCCAAGCTCGCCCATCTGCCAGCATACATCTGCCGCGTTGAAGATTCTTGTAACCTCGCCGACAAATTCTGCAGAAGCGTCTGATGTGCCGCCCTTACCGCCTGAGCCTGTATACTTTGTAACTACGATACCCTTGTTGATATAAGCTGAGTTTGCAGTCTCAAAGGGGGAGGGGAATGTCGGGTCAAATGCCGCATTAACGTCAGCTGAAAGACACTTTGACTTTGAAAGTGCATCTCTGCCCATAAGACCCTCGAGTCTTGCAAGGTCAGCGATAAAGTAACGAAGGTAAGATGACTGAAGACCTGTGTTGCCGTCTGAGCCTGTCTCTTCCTTGTCTGCAAAAACAGCAACAGCTGTATGCTCGGGAGCTTCTTCAAGCTCAAGGATAGCCATAAGCTCGGGGTAAGCACAGACACGGTCATCGTGACCGTAACCACCGATAAGGCTGCGGTCAAAGCCGATATCATTAACCTTTGTTGCAGGTACCATTTCAAGCTCTGCTGTAAGGAAATCTTCCTCAACGATGCCGTACTTGTCGTTGAGCATTTTAAGGATATTGAGCTTCACAAGCTCACTGCCTGAGTCAGACTTGAAGGGAAGTGAACCTACGATAACGTTGAGCTCCTCGCCCTTGATGCCCTGGCTGAGCTTTCTTTCGCTCTGCTCTCTGCCGAGGTGGGGGAGAAGGTCAGTGATAATAAACTGAGGCTCACCCTCTTTTTCACCGATGTTGATATCGATTTCAGTGCCGTCCTTGCGAACGATTACACCGTGCATTGAGAGAGGAACTGTCGGCCACTGATACTTTCTGATACCACCGTAGTAGTGAGTTTTCATAAGTGCGATTTCACTTGACTCATAAAGCGGATTGGGCTTGAGGTCAACTCTCGGAGAGTCGATGTGTGCAGCTGCGATGTGTGCACCCTCTGCGATGCTCTTCTTACCGATTACTGCAAGAATAACTGCTTTTTTACGGTTGAGATAATATACCTTGTCGCCCGGCTTGTATGTGCCGAACTTATCAAACTCAACGAAGCCACGCTTCTTCGCCTCTTCAATGATGAAGGCAGCAACCTCACGTTCGGTCTTGTTATCATTAAGGAATTTTTTGTATCCCTCAGCAAAGTCCATAGCCTTTGCCATTTCTGCGTCGTCAATCACCTTGGCGGCGTGTTTTTTGTCCAAAAGAAGCTTCTCCTGAAGAAGCTGTACCTCTGTCTTTTCTTCACTCATTTCGAGTCCTCCTTACATTTATTGACTTTAAAATATAAATAGCAATTTTTTATTTTACAAAACTTTGACAACTTACGCAAAAGCTTCGTCTTATAATGATTCCAGCTCCTGCGAAAGTGAATACGGAGCATAATTTCTGACGAGAATGTCTGCTCTTTCCTTATAGTATTGTTCATCCTTCTGCGCCTTGATCCGAAGCATTGCTGCCTCGTGAGTAAGTCCGTCACGATCAAGGATTCTTGCAAGACGCTCTTCCTCGGGCGCTGTGACAACAATCATCTTTGTGCAGTAACGCCTGATATCACTGTCAAAAATCGCTGCGGCATCAACGATGACTCCCTTGTGATTTTCGTTAAGATTTTCTTTGATGAAATCTATTGACCACTTTGTCACGGCAGGGTGGGTAATGCTGTTGAGCTTCTGACGGTTTTCTTCCGTTGCGAACGCTTTTTTTGCAAGTGCAGAACGGATAAGCTCTCCGTTTTCGTTGAGAATATCCGAACCGAAAGCCTCAACCAATTCATCGAGCACGGGCGAACCTTTTTCGACAACCGCCCTTGCGGCAACGTCACCGTCAACGATGAGATAGCCCTTTTCACTGAGCATTTCTCCGACGGTGCTTTTACCGGCACCCGTCTGACCTGTAAGACCATAAATCACAGGTGGTTTAATGATTTTGAAAGCTGCCGCGCGTAGAAGCCTGTTGTAAACTCCGAGTCCGACGCCGTCACTCACGGGAGCACGAACGAAGACTCTTTTAGCTTTCAGCTCATCAAATCTGCGAAGCTGTGCAAAAAGCAGATGCGCCTGAGCGTTAAGGTCATCCTCGTCACCGAAAGAAAGACACTCAATCGGAATATCCTTCTCTTCACCGTTGAAGCAAAGAGCCATATCACCGTCCTGACATTCAGAATCAATCAGGAATTTGAAGCTCTCAAGACTTCCCTCAACAATATATACTTCAGCTTTGGGTGAATAATGCTTATATTTCATTCCGGGTGAAGCCGGAGCAACACCATCTTCAAGCTCGGAAATTACGGCAGGGTCGACGTCAACGTGACCAAGCACTGATTCAAGCTGAGCAACGGTTATTCCGCCCGGTCGGAGAAGTCTCGGCACATCGGTCGCAAGAGTGATGACCGTAGACTCGATACCGACATCGCACTCTCCGCCGTCAACAACAGCATCGATTTTACCATCAAGATCGTGGAGTACGTGCTGTGCCGTTGTGGGACTCGGTGAGCCCGATGAGTTTGCTGACGGAGCAGCAAGGGGAACACCTGCCGACTCAATGATTTTCCTCGCAATCGGATGCGATGGCATTCGCACGGCAACTGTTTCCAGTCTCGGAGCAACCTCACGGGGTACGAGATCGGATTTCGGGAGAATCATTGTGAGTGGTCCGGGCCAGAAAGCCTCGGCAAGTGCCTTCGCTTTTTCAGGGAAAGACGTTACCAAAGGATAGATTTCTTCGATAGACGAAATGTGTACTATCATCGGATTATCCGTCGGTCTGCCCTTCGCTTCAAAAACCTTTGAAACAGCTTCTCCGTTATAGGCGTTTGCCGCAAGACCGTAAACAGTTTCTGTTGGAATTGCAACAAGACCGCCGTTTTTTAATATTTCTGCGACCTCTGAAAGCTCGGC
>JAXJUJ010000104.1:0-21167 GCA_036309125.1 Acutalibacteraceae bacterium
AGCTTGAGGTAATACATGATACCTACTGTTACGGGGTTGTCGAAACGACGACCTGTACGTCCGTCGATAAGGATTGACTTACCGTCTTCGCTGAGGCCTGTTTCGCGAAGTGCTGCTCTGATATCTTCCTCGTGTGCACCGTCGAAGACCGGAGTCATAACCTTCCAGCCAAGGTGACGTGCTGCGAAGCCGAGGTTAACCTCAAGAACCTGACCGATATTCATTCGGGAAGGAACGCCGAGGGGGTTAAGAACGATATCAAGCGGAGTACCGTCCTCAAGGAACGGCATATCTTCCTGCGGAAGGATACGTGAAACAACACCCTTGTTACCGTGACGACCGGCCATCTTGTCACCTACAGAAAGCTTACGCTTCTGAGCGATGTAGCAGCGTACAACCTTGTTTACGCCGGGGCTGAGCTCGTCACTGTTCTCTCTTGTAAATACTTCAACGTTAACAACGATACCGTACTCACCGTGAGGAACTCTGAGTGATGTGTCTCTGACTTCCTTAGCCTTTTCACCAAAGATAGCACGGAGAAGTCTCTCTTCAGGAGTAAGCTCTGTTTCACCCTTAGGTGTAACTTTACCTACAAGGATATCGCCTGAGTGGACCTCAGCACCGATGCGGATGATACCTCTCTCGTCGAGATCCTTAAGAGCATCGTCACCAACGTTCGGGATATCTCTTGTGATTTCTTCAGGTCCGAGCTTTGTATCTCTGGACTCTGTTTCATACTCTTCGATATGAATTGATGTATAAACGTCATCTCTTACGAGCTTTTCATTGATGAGAACGGCGTCCTCATAGTTGTAGCCTTCCCATGTCATAAATCCGATGAGAGCATTCTTACCAAGTGAAATTTCACCGTGGTCTGTTGCCGGACCGTCAGCGATAACATCATCTTTTTCAATGTGCTGACCGATTGTAACAATCGGCTTCTGGTTAATACATGTACCCTGGTTAGAGCGCATGAACTTTGTAAGATTATATCTGTCGATCTGTCCGTCGACATCCTTCTGAATTTCAATGAAATCAGCATTTACGTGGATAGCTGTACCTGCATTACGGCAAAGAACAACTGTACCTGAGTCAACAGCTGCCTTGTACTCCATACCTGTACCAACGATCGGAGAGTCTGTCTTGAGAAGAGGCACTGCCTGACGCTGCATGTTTGAACCCATGAGTGCACGGTTAGCGTCGTCGTTCTCAAGGAAAGGAATCATAGCTGTAGCAACTGAAACGAGCATCTTCGGCGAAACATCCATGAAGCTGACCTTTGCATTGTCAATCTCGTGGAATTCGTCACGGTAACGAGCCATAACCTTTCTTCTTACGAAGCGGCCTTCTTCATCAAGAGGTTCGTTAGCCTGAGCAACGATGAACTCGTCTTCTTCGTCTGCTGTCATATAAACAACTTCGTCAAGAACTCTGCCGTCTACAACGCGACGGTAAGGAGCTTCGATAAAGCCGTACTTGTTGATTTTTGCAAATGTTGCAAGGTAAGAGATAAGACCGATATTCGGACCTTCAGGAGTCTCGATCGGACACATACGGCCGTAGTGGCTGTAATGAACGTCTCGAACTTCGAAGCCTGCACGGTCACGAGAAAGACCGCCGGGGCCGAGAGCTGAAAGACGACGCTTGTGAGTAAGCTCTGCAAGCGGGTTAGTCTGATCCATAAACTGTGACAACGGAGAAGAACCGAAGAACTCCTTGATTGCCATAAGAACCGGACGAATGTTGATGAGTGACTGCGGAGTGATCTTATCTTCCTCTTCCTGTGCCTGAAGAGTCATACGCTCACGGACAACTCTCTCCATACGAGCAAGACCGATACGGAACTGATTCTGGAGAAGTTCGCCGACTGAACGGATACGACGGTTACCGAGGTGGTCGATATCGTCTGTTCTGCCGATGCCGAAAGCAATTGAGTTAACATAGTTGATTGACGCAAAGATATCGTCAATTGTGATATGGTTCGGAATAAGGTCGTTGCAACGCTCTTTAAGAGTAGCAAAGAGAGTTTCGTCATCCTCTGCTGCTTCAAGGATTTCCTGAAGAACTGCGAATGAAACCTGCTCGTTGATACCGATCTTATCAAGCTCTTCCTCTGTGAACTGAGGAACGTACGGCTGAATGTCAACCATACCGTTTGAAATAACCTTGATTTCCTTATCGTCAGCTACCTTTACGAATACAACCTGTACACCGGCCTGTTCGATGATGATAGCCTTATCCTTTGAAACAACCTCGCCTTCCTCAGCAAGAATCTCGCCTGTAAGCGGAGCGACAACAGGCTGTGAAAGTGTTGCGCCTACGATTCTGTCGAAGAGAGAAAGCTTCTTGTTGTACTTGTATCTGCCGACTCTTGAAATGTCGTAACGATACTGGTCAAAGAAGAGATTATCGAGATGAGTCTGAGCTGTTTCAAGAGTTGCAGGCTCACCCGGACGAAGCTTTTTGAAAACTTCCATAAGAGCTTCTTCTGTGTTCTGAGTTTCGTCCTTTTCGAGTGTTGCCTCGATTTTCGGATCGTAACCGAAGAACTCACGGATTTCAGCATTTGAGCTGAGACCTAAAGCTCTGATGAAGGTTGTGATATAGATTTTTCTGTTTTTATCGATACGGACGTAGAAAATATCGTTAACATCTGTTTCGTATTCAAGCCATGCACCACGGTTGGGGATAACTGTGTTTGTGTAAAGCTCTTTACCTGTCTTATCATGGGTCATATCATAGTATACGCCCGGTGAACGAACAAGCTGTGAAACAATAGCACGCTCAGCGCCGTTAATGATGAAAGTACCGCTTTCTGTCATTATCGGGAAATCGCCCATGTAAACTTCGCTTTCTTTTACGACACCTGTTTCCTTGTTGAGCAAACGTGTCTTGACACGCATAGGTGCAGAATAGGAAGTATCGCGTTCCTTACATTCTCTGATTGTGTACTTCGGCTTGTCATCCATTCTGTAATCGACAAACTTAAGCACCCAGTTACCTGTGTAATCGGTAATGTCTGCGATGTCTCTGAATACCTCTTTGAGACCGACATCCAAGAACCACTGATACGAGTCTTTCTGGATTTCAATGAGGTTTGGCATACTCATAACCTCTTTGATTTTTCCGAAACTCATTCGGGTCTTGCCACCCCTTGTTACGGGAGAAACATTCACCATTGACTAACCACTCCGTTCTTTTTATTTTCGTCCGTGTTACTGTGAATTTACTAGTAATTCCGACTGAAATCCCCTTATTTTTTGGCATAGTTTGCCCTACCCAAAAATATCCAAGGACATTTCAATCCATTATAATAGTTGTAACATTATAATACAACATAAAAAAGATGTCAAGCGGTATTTTGAAAAAATTTGGAAATATTTTTAATTCAGGTAAATTCTGGGTTGTAGAGTTCTTTAATGGTGCAGATATTAGGCCCCCTTGCCTAAAGGGAAGATTCCCCCACAGTGTGGGGGAAATGTCACGAAGTGACAAAGGGGGACGGCCTCAGTGAGAGGCTGGCGCGACGAAGTCGTGACTGGGGGGATATTTTTAAAGAAAACAACGATATTTCAATGTTTTTTCTAAAAGTATCCCTCCGTCTTTTGCTTCGCAAAATCCACCTCCCTTTAGGCAAGGGAGGCAACGCACTATTTGAAATTGTGCAAAAATCACCCCGACAATCCCGAATCTGACAAACAAAAACGGCAGGAGCATTACTCCCACCGTTAGTTATTACTTATACCGTTATACTGACAAAATCATACATCTCTCTTGTGTTATCTGCATCTGTGTGAATTGTTACAAGAGAACCCATCGTTTTTGTCTGAGCTGCTACGTGGTAATATGTGCCGTTGTAGAAGCTGCACTTATTCTCTCTCGGATGAACGTGACCCATTGAAACAAGACCTACACAACCTGCGTTTTCAAAAACATCGTCGAGGGGTTTATTTTTCGGGATATCGAACTTCTCTTCCATTTCATCAAGCTTTGAGTATCCCTCGGCATAGGCTTCACCGTACAATCCGGCTTCTGCAAATGCAGGTGTGTTTTCGTGGATGAACACGCTCATTGAAATATCACCGTATTTTTCGAGCTTTTCGTTTATTGCATCCTCACACCACTTGACCTGGTCTGCGTGGACATAGCCGTAAATGTGGTCTTCGTCCTCGTCATCATAATCCATAGTGTCAAGGAAAACGAGAGAGTGAACAACAGTTTCACCGTTTTTAATATCTATTGTATACTGTGCACCTCCTGAAACATCCTCAACATCTGCACAAAGGCAGTAATCAAACTGCGAAAGATAGGCTACAATATCTTCAGATGTGCCGTAATCCAAGCCATCATTATTGCCCGGAATATATGCCCAGTACTGCTCCATTTCATCAAACATTGTTCCTACAGCATCGAGCACATATTGTTTATTATATGCGCCCGTCTCACCGTCATTGATCATATCGCCGAGCATAACAACAAGGTCGGGATCATACTCCTCGATCTGAGCTTTCATCGTTGTCATCACTGAAATGTCATCATATGAAAGTCCTGTTGTGAAATGTGTGTCCGTAAACTGAAGAATAGTGAAATCTCCGTTTTCATCAGTTGTGAACACGGGAATTTCCTTGTCAGCCTTCACGGTTTCGCTGTAGCCCGTGATATCTCCTTTATTGATAAGCTGACGGATTGAGCCTTCTGTTGTGAAGAAATTGAATATTGCAGTCAGCGTTGCAAGAAAAATTGAGAAGAAGGATTTCACATAATCACATCCTTATTTTATAAACTTTTCAATCGGTGATACATCAAGAAGATCGAATTCTTTGATAAACTCATAGAAATCCTTGGCGATCTGCATTACGCCGCCTTCGCTGTTGCTTTCAATATTGAGGGGCATAATCGGGTCGTGGACACTCAGACGAAGTAGGAGCCAGCCGTCACCGTTTTCATCGTCTGCAGATATTCTCATACCCTCACGGTTATCGTCAGCAATTTTCCAACCTTTCCTGCCGTCATAATACTTTTCAAGCTTTGCGATTACATCCTCACCATAAGCCTTGAAGCTTTCAGTTTTGATAGCAAAACGAAGTTCTGTTGCTTCCGCAGGCTGCTGAATAGGAGCAAGGATATCCTGCAAAGCATTGCCGGTTTTATCCCTTGCGATAAGGATAACGATTTTTGTCATAAGATATGCACCGTCATCAAGGTAATAATTCTCCTTGAATGCTGCGTGTCCTGATGTTTCAATCGCAAGAGGACAGAATGTACCGTTATTATTAAGCTCAATCTGCTTGTTGATTACATTTTTGTATCCCCTCTTGAATCGGTAATGCTCACCGCCGATTGATTCAATGTAAGTCTTAAGTCCGTCAGATGTTACGGAGTCTGTTACGATAACTCCACTGTCGTGACCTTCAAGTGCAATATACGAAGCAAGTGCTACAAGACGGTTACGGTTGATTTCCTCACCGTCACGGTCAACACAGCCTGCACGGTCAACGTCTGTATCGAATATAATGCCAAAGTCAGCCTTGCTGTTGATCACAGCAGAACAGATTGATTTCATCGCATCTGCATTTTCGGGGTTCGGGATATGGTTCGGGAACATTCCGTCAGGCTCAAGGAACTGACTGCCCTCAGTATCTGCACCAAGCGGTTTAAGAACATTCTCTGCATAGAATCCGCCTACACCGTTACCTGCATCGACGATAATTTTAAATCCTTCAAGCGGCTTTTCGTAGTTTTCAGCGTTTACACCATTCTTTATCATATCACGAAGGTGTGCTGCGTAATCAGACATATAATCCACATCAGCAACCTTTGTACTGTCTGCAACAAGGTTATCTGTTGTTATATTCTCTGCTGTTTCAAGAAGTGTCGCGATGTCACTTCCTTCAAGACCGCCGTCAGGTGTGAAGAATTTCAGTCCGTTTCTCTCCCACGGATGATGACTTGCAGTTATCTGTACTGCACCGTCACATTCAAGGTCAAGGGTTGACATAAACATAGCCGGAGTTGAAGCGAGTCCGCAGTTTTTTACATTCACGCCAAGTGCAGAAAGTGTTTCTGAAACTGCCTTGATGATTCTCGGTCCTGACACACGTGAATCTCTGCCCACGGAAACAGTAAGCTTTTCAAAGTCCTTACCTGTACGGTTTTTAAGCCACTCTGCAAAAGCAACCGTAATCCTCGAAACAACCACATCACTGAGGAAAAGCTTCTCTTCTGAAAACTCTACAGCACCGTAGCCTCTGATATCAGTACCACTTTTAAAACCCATTAAACTCATAACATCGCCCTTTCATCTGAAACTGATTTCAAGAATTTATATATACCTTCAAAGCCTTTGTATATTTCCTTAAGCTCATCGATGAGCTTTTCACTTTCAAGTGTTTCAAAGTCTGTACGCTGTGCAATAAAATGCATATCCTTAATGTGATAATACGGCTCGATTTCAGGAATCGGCTCACCCGGCTTCGCCTTTTTGTAAAACTCGGGGCAATACATCGCGCCTACCTTTTCCGCATCCTCAACAGCTTTTAAAAACTCCTGAGGACGTTCAATGAGTGCCTTTCTGTAAAGCTCGAGATAAGTCGCATCTGTCCAGAACATTCCCACTCCGTATGACCAGAAATTCTGGGTAACCTCAAACCACATACACGGATAATTCTGCCATTCGTGCTTATTTCGCATAAACATTATCCAGAGATTATCACGGTAGAGATGCTTATCCTTTGAATAACGGGTATCACGGAAGAAGCGTGACACCATTTTCACAGGGTCAGTCATCACCTTATCGTCAATATCATAAATCTGCGGAACAATTTCTGCCGCAATCTGTCGCATAGGGATTGTGAATCCTTCCTTGAGTTCCTGCTTGTGCTCTTCATAGAACATACGGCTGTTTTCAAATCTGTTCTGAGCTGCGAGGAAAAGGATATCAGGTTTTATTCCTTTATAAGCCAATTAAATCAGCCCTCTTTCTGCCATTTTCTGTGCTGCGAGCATTATACCCATTTTCGCACTATGGAAGTTAAGTCCACCCTGCATCCATGCCGCGTAAGGCTCACGTAACGGTGCATCAGCCGAAAGCTCAATTGAAGCTCCACCGATGAATGCACCTGCAGCCATAATAACCTTGCTGTCATAGCCGGGCATATCCCACGGTTCGGGAGTAACAAAAGCATCAATCGGTGCGCCCGACTGCATACCCTGACAGAAGGCTATGAGATTCTCTTCGTTGCGAAGAAGAACACTCTGCACAATATCAAAACGAGGATCTTTTGATGTCGGTGTTGTTTCAAAGCCGAACTGTTCAAAAAGAGCGGCAGTAAAATAAGCTGCCTTAATCGCCTCACCTACCGTATGGGGTGCAAAGAAAAGACCCATAAACAATTCACGGCTCATTCCGAGAGTTGCTCCTACTTCTCTGCCGAGACCAGGTGTGGTAAGACGGTAGGAAATCTTTTCAACAAGGTCAGCACGTCCCGCAACATATCCGCCTGTACGTGCAAGTCCGCCACCTGCATTTTTGATAAGCGAACCTGCAATGATATCTGCACCGACCTGTGTCGGCTCGATTGTCTGAGTGAACTCACCGTAACAGTTATCAACCATAATATCAGCATCGCTGTTTGCCTTTACAACCTTTGCAATTTCGCCTATTTCTTCGCAAGAAAGGCTCGGGCGAAGAGAATAACCCCTTGAACGCTGTATGTAAACAAGCTTGATTTTCTCTTTTGTGACAGCTTCTCTGATTGCTTCAAGGTCAGGCTTACCGTCCTTGAGGTCAACCTGCTTGTAGATAATACCGTAATCTGCAAGTGAACCGTCACCCTTACCGTCTATGCCGATAACAGAATGAATCGTATCGTACGGTGTGCCTGTTACGCAGAGCATAATATCACCCGGACGAAGCATACCGTAAAGTGCAACAGCAAGAGTATGTGTGCCGCAAGTGAAATTGTGACGTACAAGAGCATCTTCAGCACCTACAATATCAGCAAATACTCTGTCAATAACCTCACGGCCTCTGTCACCGTAGCCGTAGCCTGTGCTTTCCGCAAACATACTTTCACTTACGTGATTATTGATAAAAGCAGAAAGTACCTTCTGCTGATTGTATTCTGTTATTTCATCTGTGGTTTTAAACTGAGGCTCTATGGCTTCGAGCGCTTTTTTTGCCGCCTCAGATACTTTTGAATCTATTTTAAAAAAGTTTTGTTCCATCTGTAATTAAACTCCATTCATCTTTGACTGTGAATCCTATTGATTTATAAAAATCAACTATACTGTCATTTTTACACAAAAGCTCGGTTCTTCTGCCCTGAGCAAGTTCACCGTTTGCAAGGTGAGTAACCAGTGCACCGGCAATTCCCCTGCCCCTGAATTCGGGAACAGTTGCTACAGCACCGAGCAAAGCAGCCTTATCTGTTCTGAAAAGCACCATCGCACAGCCTGCAGGATTGCCGTCAACCTCTGCAAGTGACGGTGTTGCGGTGTTGCGGTTGATACGGAATGTCGTGTCTGAAAGCCACGGCAGATAATCGCCCACACCTGTTAAGTTTGCCGCTTTGATAATATTATAAATTTCTCTGAGCTCATAATCTTTTTTAAGAGTAACATCACGCTCAGCTGTCATATTTTCATAACGTACAACATAACCCCAAAGAGTTTCGTTATCAGTAAATTTCTTTGCGACATCACGTCTGCACTGGATTGTACTGAAGCCTACAATTTTCACAAACTGCAGAAGCTCTTCGTAATCAGCATCGTAAGCACAAAGAGTCATATCACCGTCAACTCTGCTGATTGCCGCAGTAACATTCTCGTTTTCGTCAGTCTGCATCCAGAACTTTACGAAATCATAGTCTGTTGAATAACAATTATAATAAGCTTTAATCCTCGTGCCGAAAACATCGTGATTGCAGAATTCGAGAAATGCTTTGTCATCCTTTTCGACACTCTTAACCATTTGCAAACTCCTCCGAGAGTACTCTTATGAGCTTTGCACTTTCTTCGATATCGTCCTTTTTAAGCACACAGGACGGCGAATGAAGATATCTGCACGGGAGTGACACTGCAATAGTTTTTACTCCGCCTGCAGTTTTATGAATCACACCTGCATTGTTGCCGCCCGCAACGAGAGATTTAACCTGTGCTTTTATACCGTTCTTTTCTGCAAGTTCAAAAGCTTTGTCAAAAAGCTCCTTCGGGTAGATAGTACGTCTGTCCATAAAGGATATGACGCCACCCTTACCGAGTTCACACACTTTTTTATTTTCAGGTACGTCCGCAAGGTCAGCCGCAGTTGTTGTTTCAACCACAATTGCATAATCAGGCTGAACCTTGTAAAAGGCTGTCTGTGCTATTCCGAAGCCGACTTCCTCACCTGCCGCAAAGTTAAAATACATATCGTACGGCAGATCGGATTTTATCATATCTATAAGAATTGCACACCCTGCTCTGTCATCAAGAGCTCTGCCCTTGATAAATCCGTCACCAAATTCAACAAATTCAGAATTAAAGCACGCATAATCGCCTAATGCCACTACCTTTTTTGCTTCTTCCGAATCTGCACCGATATCGATATACATCGTTGACGGCATACTGAGCTTTTCAGCAGCAGGTACCATATGTGTTGCTTTTACGCCAATTACGCCTTTAACCTTATTTTCACCAACTGTAACAGGTCTGCCGAGCAGAACACGCTTGTCGATTCCACCAACGCAGTCAAAGTCAAGTGTACCGTCTGAATTGATGTGAGTTATCATCATTCCGACCTCATCCATATGAGCATCCAGCATAACCTTATTTTTCGGGGTAGCTGCACCCTTTTTGAATACAATAAGATTTCCGAGAGTATCTGTTTCGATGCTGTCCGCATACGGTGAAACAGCATTTATAATATATTCTCTCACAGCATCTTCTCTGCCTGAAACACCGTCAAGCAAAGAAAGTTCTTTTATTGTTTCAAGCATTGATTCCGCCTCCCAGTATATATTCTGCAATAAGTCTTGCGCAGTTTTCAACGTCTGCTACGCTTACTACTTCAACCGCTGTATGCATATTTCTCAAAGGAATTGACACAAGACCTGTTCTGACTCCCCCTCTTGAAAGTGCAATATGGTCTGCATTTGTACCCGTTGAATCACTCATCAGCTCAAGCTGATACGGGATTTCTTTTTCCTTTGCGACTGCTTCAAGCTTTCTGCTTATATCATAATTCAGCACCGGTGAAAAACCTATCATCGGACCTTTATCAAGCTTGCCGCATTTCTTTGAAGGCATATCAGGTGCATCAGCAAAGCTTACATCAACGCTTATGCACTCATCGGCATCAATAAGAAAGCTTCCGTTGACAGCGCCTGTGCCTCCTGTTTCTTCCTGTCCTGAGAAAAGGAGCTTCACCGTGGGGTGAGCAGCAGCCTCTGACACAAGCTCTGCTGCCCTGATAATAACGGCACAGCCTGCTCTGTCGTCAAGTGCTGCACAGGAAATTCTTTCATTGAGAAGCTCTGACACAGGAGTTCTGACAGTAACTCTGTCGCCCTGAGAAATGATCTTCTGAGCCTCTTCTCTGCTAAGACCTGTATCAATGAGCATATCATCAAAGTCTTTTGCCTTACCTGCATCGTCTGATGTCAGCAGATGAGGAGGTGTAGAGATGATCACACCGTATACAGGCTCCTTGCCCCATACAGTAACATCCTGAGCAGCAAGTACACGTGCATCCATTCCTCCGCATCTCGCAACGCGCAGAAATCCACCATCTTCAATCGCAGTAACAATCAGACCGATTCTGTCCATATGTGCATCAAGAAGGAATGTCTTACCGTGACCCTCAAGAGTTGCTACGACATTACCCGTTCTGTCTTTTTCCGCAGTCATCGCTGACGGAAGATATTCTTTTATTTTATCAGAAATATCCCACTCAGCACCGGGTGTACCGTTCGCCTGAGCGAGATCAATAATCATTTTTTTGAGATCTGACATAATTATGCTTCCTTTCGGACATAGAAATATATATTATTATACTTTAATTAACACCAAGCCGCAAGGTTTTGAAAGGTATATTTTCGCCTCAACTTCGTTAAAAATCCTTGAAAGTGCGTATATCAAAGAGAAAACTGCACGAATGTACGTGATATGTTTCATTTCAGACTTGTGTGTTGATGTTAATTAAAGTATACCCTTAAACAATAAAATGTGCAATATGTTGATTTTCTTTTTTAGATAAGTTATAATAGTTTTGTTTTAAGGAGGTATCTGTATGGATAAGGAAAACAAGTATCAGGTAATAGATCCTGACAGTGAAAAGTACAAGCTCACTGCACAGGACATAATCAACGATAAAAAAGCTGTCAAAAAGAAAAAAAGACGTAAAAAACTTCTTATTGCTTTCATTTCAATTTTTCTCGTTTTCGCTATCGTGATAGGTTCTGTAGCTTTTATCGCAAACGACTATATGAATAAAATGAACTATGGTGACAGTATAGGCGAAATCAACCCTGAAATCGATAAGGAAGAAAGTCTTTCCTTCGACGAACAGTCAGACGCTGACGCTGACATCAGAGCAAACCTTGATGACAATATGCTCTGGTATCACGAAGACGTTTACAATGTGCTTCTGGTCGGTGTAGACTATGGTGACCGAAAAGACGGTGAATATGCAAATTATCTCACACGTTCTGACTCAATGATTCTTTTGTCCATCAACAAAAAGGATAATGTAATCAATATGGTTTCGCTCTCGCGTGCAGCTTACGTCGCTATTCCCGGTTATGGTAACAAGCGTCTGAATGCAGCTCACGCATACGGTGGTGCAAAGCTCCTCGTCGAAACAATCGAGAAAAACTATAAAATCAGAATTGACAAATACGTAACTATCAACTTCGACGGTTTCCAGAGCGTTGTAGATGCACTCGGTGGTGTTTCAATCGATCTCACAGCTCAGGAAGCACTCAATGTTCTCGGCAAATCAAAAGCAGGCACATACACGCTTGACGGTGAAGATGCAATGGCATACGTAAGACTGCGTTCAATCGACTCTGACCGTATGCGAACAGGCAGACAGAGAGCAGTGCTCAACGCAATGGCTGCTAAGCTCAGGGATGCTTCAGTCACCCAGCTTTTTGACCTTTTGGAAGCTTTCCTTCCGCTTGTAACAACAAACTTCACAAAGGGTGAGCTCATTGAGCAGTTGACAAAAGTACCCGGCTATCTCAGCATGCCGATACACGAAGACATCATTCCCTATAAAGCTCTTCCCCTTGCACTCCGCGACGGAAAGGAAGTTCTCATTCTGGACTGGGAAGCTACAAACGCACATACGCACGACCTGCTCTACCCCGGTATGGTACCGCAGACGGTTGAAAACTGAGACTAAAAAAATCCGTGTTGGACTTCCAACACGGATTTTAATTTATTCTTCTGTTGACTCAGTTACCTCTTCATTTTCTGAAGGAGCATCTGTTTTGATTTCATCGACAGCTTGCATTACTTCGTGGATTTCTTCCTCTTTCTCAAGCTTACCCTCCATAAGTAAATTAAACTTTTCACCGTCTATCTTTTCGTGTTTTACAAGATACTCTGCGAGTGCATCAAGCTGATCTCTGTGAACAGTGAGAATTTCTTCTGTTCTCTTGTATGCATTTGTGATCACGTTCTTGATTTCTTCGTCAATAGCCATAGCCGTAGCTTCAGAATAATTCTTTGCATGACCGTAATCTCTGCCGAGGAACACCTGCTCATTCTGTCCTGCATAGCATACAGGACCAAGGCTGTCGCTCATACCGTACTTTGTGATCATCTTACGTGCTACCTCTGTCGCTCTCTCGATATCATTTGAAGCACCTGTAGAAACATCACCGCGGACAATCTGCTCAGCAACACGTCCACCAAGAAGTGAAACGAGCTCGTCGAGCATTTCGCTCTTGTACTTATAAGTCTTATCCTCTGTAGGAATGTAGAGGGTATAACCACCCGCCATACCGCGCGGAATGATAGAAACCTCGTGTACGGGATCCTGTGTTTCGAGGTGATAGCTTGCGACAGCGTGACCTGCTTCATGGAAAGCTGTCATACGCTTCTCTTTCTCGCTCATCTTGTGAGATTTCTTCTCAGTGCCGATAACTACCTTTCTTGTAGCCTCTTCTATTTCTGACATTGTGATAGCTTTCTTGTCACGTCTTGCAGCAAGAAGAGCTGCTTCATTAAGAAGATTTTCAAGGTCAGCACCTACAAAGCCGACAGTTGAATTTGCAATAATCTTAAGGTCGACATCAGGAGCAAAAGGCTTACCCTTTGCATGAACCTTGAGAATCTCTTCTCTGCCCTTAGCATCAGGATAACCTACAGTTACCTGACGGTCAAATCTGCCCGGACGAAGAAGTGCCGGGTCAAGAATATCGGGTCTGTTAGTTGCTGCGATAATGATTACGCCTTCATTTTTACCGAAGCCGTCCATCTCTACGAGGAGCTGATTAAGTGTCTGCTCTCTTTCATCGTGTCCGCCACCCATACCTGCGCCACGCTGACGACCTACGGCATCGATTTCATCGATAAAGATAACCGACGGTGACTCTTTCTTTGCCTGGCTGAAGAGGTCTCGTACTCTCGAAGCACCTACGCCGACATACATTTCAACGAAGTCTGAACCTGAGATCGAGAAGAACGGAACATCAGCCTCACCTGCAACAGCTCGTGCAAGAAGAGTTTTACCTGTACCCGGAGGGCCCACAAGAAGCACACCCTTGGGGATTCTTGCGCCAAGAGTATTGAACTTATCAGGAGTTTTGAGGAAATCAACCATTTCGCTGAGTTCTTCCTTTTCCTCATCTGCACCTGCTACCTGCTCAAATGTAGTCTTGTTCTTCTCATCCTTCTGCTTTCTGGCATTTATCTTACCGAAATTGAGAGTTTTGTTCATATCTCCGCTTGCAGAGCCCATCTTTCTCATCATAAAGACAAAAAGAAGTACAAGCAGACCCATTGTAAGAATGGACGGAAGAAGATTTGCAATCCATGAACCTGCAGAGCCTGAGATGAACTCATACTCGATCATATCCTCTTTGTTTTCAGCATCCTTGTTGTGCTCACGGATAATTTCGTTTACATCCTCAACAAAAATATTCACATTAGGTACGGTGTATTCCTTCTCAGTCTGTTTTTCACCTACAAGCGTATACTTGAGCTTACCGCTGCTGAGGTTAAGAGAGAATTTGTCAACCTTTCCCTCATCGAAATACTGAACGATCTGATAATACTTGACCTTTTCCGCACCGTTCGAGCCACCGCTTGCAAACGAAACTGCACCGAACATTATCAGCGGAATAAGGATATACGGAAGAAAAGCAAGAAAACGATTACGCTTCTTCTTTCCTTTGTTTTTGTTGTCTGGTTTTTTGTTCAAATGATTCACTCCTGTATAGAATTACACTTCTGCAATATCTTCTATTAAAATTACTTTTACTGTTTTATCAGTAATTTTCGCTCTGTCGGCACAGCCGAGATTTTCTACCCAGAGAATACCTTCGTCATCTGACAGTACAGCCAGATTGTTTCTGCCTTCAAGATGTTTCTCATTGAAAATCTTTTTAAGCGTTTTAGTGCAGGAGCTGCCTGCAAGTCGCATTTTATCTCCGGCACGTCTGTTACGCAATATGCAGTTGCCCGTAACCGAGTCATAGTCTAACACTCTATTATGAACAAACTGTTTCTGCGGTAAATCGTTTTTGTTAAAAACTGTTCCTTTTATTTTCCTGCCCTTCAAAGTAGCTTCCAGTGCGGAAAAATCATATTCCCACTCTTCGGCTGTTTCTTTTTCGGGATTAATCTGTAAAACTGAATTACTGACCCTGATAACAGTATCACCTATAATCTGTACAACTCCACCGCCAAGGATTTCCTCGACCATTTTAATATGCACAAGCTCGGGATTCAGACCTGTCTGAGACTTGATTATATAAGAAATGACTCTTTTCCTCACTGACGGATGCTGTGCCAAAATAAGAGCAGCATCGTATCCTTTTTCAGTTTCAGCTTCTGAGACAACAGCCTGTGTCACCTTTTCAAAATAATCCTCATCCTCATTTACACAGCTTATGAGCCTTGCGAACGCCTGTTCAAGTGAAGGATTCAGTTTTTTGAGTTCAGGAATCACGTTAAGTCGGATTCTGTTTCGTGAATACAAATCATCAAAATTAGTATCATCCGTCACAAACGGTACTTTATTTTCACGGCAAAAGCTTTCAATTTCCGATCGGGTGCAATCAATAAGCGGTCTTATGATATTACCTCTGACTGCAGGAATCGAGCACAGTCCCTTCAGGGAAGCGCCTCTCGTCTGATTGAGAATAAGAGTTTCGCATCTGTCGCTCAGCGTGTGTGCCGTAGCGATAAGGCAATCGCCCAAAGAACCGAAAGCTTCGTATCTTACCCTTCTGCCGCACTCTTCAAGTCCGATACCCTTTTCTTTTGCTAAAGACGGGACATCATATGAGAAAAGATGAAGCTTTACGCCAAGCTTTTCACATTCGGCTATAACAAAATCCTCGTCACGCTTCGCATCATCGCCTCTTATCCCGTGGTTTACGTGACACGCCTCAAGAGTAAAACCGTACTCACCTTTAAGCTCGTGAAGAACACTCATCAACGTCATCGAATCAGCACCACCTGAAAGTGCAACAACAACTCTGTTGCCTTCGACGGGCATATTATAACGGACTATGGCTTCCCTGACTTTACATATCATTTCTGAGTTTCTCCATTGCCATAAACAAGGTGTAATCGCCATCCCATATCATCTCGACAGTATCTGTCCTGCCGTGACGGTTTTTAGCGACGATAACTTCAGCTCTGTTTGCAAGCTCCTGCTGATTTTCATCCGCGTCACCATCCTCTTTTTCAGCGGAATAGTAATCGGGTCGGTAAAGCATCATAACGATATCTGCGTCCTGCTCGATAGAACCTGATTCACGAAGGTCAGAAAGCTGAGGACGGTGTGAACCACCTCGTCCTTCGGTACCTCGGGAGAGCTGTGCACAGCAGATAACGGGAATCGCAAGATCCTTTGCCATAAGCTTGAGCTCACGTGTAATCTCACTGACTGCCTGAACACGGTTTTCAGTTTTCCCTGCAGGTCTGATAAGTCCGAGATAATCTATGATTACACACTCCACGCCCTTCAGACGGCGGATTCTCGCCTTCATCTCAGGAACGGTGATGGAGCTGGTATCATCAAAATAGAGTTCAACGTTGCTCAGTGCATTTGTAGCCATACCAAGACGCTGCCAGTCCTCTGCATCAAGCTCGCCTGTTCTCATTTTTGCTGAGTTTACACGCGCTTCAGTTGAAAGAACACGCATTGCAAGCTGTTCTTTTGTCATTTCAAGAGAGAACATCAGCACTCTTCTGTTACCTACGACTGCGACATTTCGTGCAAGGTTAAGAGCAAAGCTCGTTTTACCCATAGCCGGTCGTGCGCCGATAAGAATAAGGTCTGACTTGTGAAGACCTGTAAGCACATTATCAAGATCAGCATAACCCGTGGGGTAACCTTTATAAAGGTCCTTGTCGGGCGATGTGAGATGCTGAAGAGTAGTATAAACATCGCTGATGATGATATCGCCTATCTTTGACGGTGCATTAGTCTTTCTGCCCTGTCTTATATTGTAAATTTTCTGCTCAGCAGCCTCAAGAAGCTCGTCAGCCGTCTGCTCCTGAGATGAAGCAGCATCGATCGTTTCCTTTGACGCATTTATGAGCGAACGTATGTAAAATTTTTCCTTTACGATCTTTGCATATGATTCAACATTAGCTGTAGAAGGCACGACCTCAGCGAGCTGAAAAAGATATTGTTTGCCTGAAGCAGTATCATAAACCTTATCCTTAACAAGCATATCAAGCACGATAAGCGGGTCAATTTTTCCGCCTGTTGCTTCGATGGTTGCCATCGCAGTAAAGATAGCCTTATGCTGCGGAAGGTAAAAATCATCCGCACTCAGAAGCACCTGCACCTGAGGCATACAACCCGGGTCTACAAGAAGTGAACCCAACACAGCCTGTTCAGCCTCAAGGCTGAAAACTGAATCCGTTGCATTGAAATTATTAAGACTTTCCATAAGTCTTCCCTCTCTTTATCCCTCTGTTACCATTACGGTGAAATCAGCTGAAACGCCCTGATAGAGCTTTACTGTAACAGCATAGCTGCCGAAAGCCTTGATGTCAGGAGCAGTGATCTTTCTCTTATCGATGTCGATAGCATACTGCTTTTTGAGATGCTCAGCAATTTCCTTAGAAGTTACTGAACCGAAAAGTCTGCCGCCCTGACCTGCTTTTGCAACGATCTTTACTGATTTACCTTCGATCTTTGCCGCTGCATCCTTAGCTGCCTGAGTTTCAACTGCAATCTTATGCTTCTTTGAATCTTCACGGTTTCTGAGCTCTGTCATTGCCTGTGAGTTTGCCTCTATTGCAAGGTTTCTCGGGAAGAGATAGTTTCTTGCATAACCGTCTGATGTATTTACAAGCTCACCTTTTTTGCCGAGAGACTTTACATCCTGCTGTAAAATAACCTTCATTTTAATTACCTCATTTCATTATAGCGATCGATGCTTCTGAGAAGCTCCTGAGTCGCCTTTTCTATATCAGTATCCTTAAGCTGAGCAGCCGCCATAGTCTGATGACCTCCTCCGCCAAGATACTCCATTATAATCTGTACATTAACCGCACCGAATGAACGTGCCGAAATGCAGATCATATCAGCCATTTTAAACACTACAAACGATGCATCGACACCGCTGATATTCAGCAATTCGTCTGCTGCCTGAGAACTGACCATACGGATTTCACCGGAAGTCTCCGAATTCACTGCAATCACACAGTTCTTATACTTTCTCGCACCGCTTATAATTTTGTTTCTCATATGATAATTTTCGATATCGTTTGAGAAGAATTTCTTAACTCTGACAGTTTCTGCACCCTGAGTTTTAAGGTATGCTGCAGCTTCAAAAGTTTTTGCACCTGCTCTGAGTATAAAATTCTTTGTATCAAGCATTATACCTGACATCAGCGCATCCGCTGTAAATGAACCTATCTGAGTAATCGACGGGATATATTCAGTAAGTTCAGTAACCATTTCACAGGCTGAGGATGCACTCGGATCATGGAAGAATATAACTGAATTATCTATATAATCAACCGCTTTTCTGTGGTGATCGATTACAACCACCATATTTGCCTCATTCAGAAGCTGTGTATCCTCCACAAAGCTTTTGATATGAGTGTCGACTATAACGAGCAGATTTTTCTTGCTCTGCGACATCTTCTGACGAGCCTCAGCTATACTGATAACCGTTCCCGGCATCATTTCTTCAGCTTTTTCAATCAAAGGCTTCGCCATAGAGCCATCTTTATCCGTAGCGATATATGCAGGTTTTTCAAAAGCCTCTGCTATCTTAGCCACACCTATCGCTGCACCTATCGCATCGAAATCAGGATATCTGTGTCCCATTACGAAAAGAGAATCACAGCCCTGTACAAGCTCTGTGAGTGCTGCCGCAATCGTTCTTGACTTGACCTTGGTAGTGTTTTCAATACTTTTTGAAACTCCACCAAAAAAGTCATAATTATCTTTATTTTTAACAACAGCCTGATCGCCGCCTCTGCCGAGCGCCATATCAAGTGCAAGCTTTGCATTTTTCTCACAATCAGGAAGATTAACTCCTGTGCCAACGCCTATTGAAAGTGTAACACCTACAAACTTGTCATCATAGGTATACTCTCTGACAGCATCAAGCAGATCAAAACGACGCTGAATCATATCATCAAGATCGCCCTTTTCACTGACGATAAAAAACTTTGAATCGCTGAATTTGCTGATAAAACAGTTATAGTCCTTTATCCAGGTTTCTATGAGCTTTTCAACACCGTTTCTGATTGCAGCACAGTCACTTTCTCTGTAGTCCTGTTGAATTTCTGTCATATTATCGATGGTGATAATGATGATCGACGGACGTGTCTGAACATACTTGTCAGCTATCTGAAGATACTTGGTAGCATCTACAAAGTAAAGCACAATTACATCCTCATTATCTTTTTTCGCACGGTGTGAATAGACTTTGAAATGCTTATCATCGCAATCTATGACCACACCTGTTTCGGATGAATTCAGAATAGTATCCATTCCTACATTATTAAACTCTGCCGTGAGTTCACTGTATCCCGCAGGGTTTGAGCCTACAACGGTTTCTTCAAAAAGATTATTGTACCAGATGATCTCGCCGTCCGTTTTACACACAGCTATCGGAAGCGGGAAATTATGCGAAGCTTTACCACCGATGAAATCAAGGCTTGATGAGATATGACTCAGAAGCTTCTGCTTTCTCGCATTGAATAAGTCGAAATACATAAAAGTAAATACTATAACAGCCGCGAGTATCACAAGCTCTGCAACCGCAAGCCACACATTTGATACGATAAATGTGATGATAATACATATCAATGCGGCCACAACTGCACCTGCAAAAACAGGAAAATTACGAAGTAATGTTTTGAATTTCAAAATTACACCTCCATAATTATCGTAAGAATCATCGGACTCCTCTTTGTCCTTTCATAAACAAAACGTGAAATTTCATCCCTGACCGCTGACTTTATTGCATTCCAGTCATGGGATTTTTTATTTTCAAGGCAATTTTCAATCGCACAACGTGCAACCTCACGTGCATCGTCAATCAGCTCCTCTGACTCTCTGACATATACAAAGCCACGAGTGAGAATGTCGGGACCGGTAACGATATACCCCGAATAACTGTCTATGGATGCAGCTACTACAATCAGTCCGTCCTCTGCAAGTCTCTTTCTGTCGCGAAGAACAACGTCGCCTACGTCGCCTACACCAGAGCCGTCAACGAAAACCTGACCTGCAGGGATGCTCTCACCCTTCTTTATCCACTGGTCATTCATTTCAACCTGAACACCATTGTCCGCGATGAAGATATTATCCTTCGGAATTCCCATACTTTCGGCAAGCTGAGCGTGCTTTCTGATGTGCTTCTGCTCACCGTGAACGGGAATAAAATATTTCGGTTTGATGATACCCATCATAAGCTTAAGCTCTTCCTGACAGGCGTGACCCGAAACATGGACACCGTTTGCCTTTTCATAAATAACGTCTGCACCAAGCTTTAAAAGCTCATTGATAACCTTGCCGATAGTCTTTTCGTTACCCGGAATCGGAGTAGCAGAAATAATAACACAGTCATTTGGCCCTACGGCAACCTTTCTATGACCTGAAAAAGCCATTCTGGACAGAGCTGACATCGGTTCGCCCTGACTTCCCGTAGTAACAAGAACCATCTGCTCTGCAGGATATTTATTGATAAGATCAAGATTAACGAGTGTATTTTCGGGAATATTCAGATACCCGAGCTCACTGCCGATTGCAACAACATTTTCAAGGCTTCTTCCTGAAAGTGCAACCTTTCTGCCCATAGCGTGTGCCTGATCAAGAATCTGCTGTACACGGTGTACGTTTGAAGCGAAGGTAGCAATGATTATACGACGCTGACCCGCTCTTTCAAAAAGAGTACGGAGCGACTCGCCTACCTTCTTTTCACTCTCTGTATATCCCGGTCTTTCTGCATTCGTTGAATCGGAAAGCAAACAGAGTACGCCTTTTGCGCCGATTTCTGCGAAACGGTTAAGATTGATCATATCACCGTCGATGGGAGTGCTGTCGATTTTGAAGTCACCCATCTGTATTATCGTACCTGCTCCGCATTCAATTGCATATGCAAGTGAATCGGGAATTGAATGATTGACGTGGATTGCTTCGACGCTGAACCCACCGAGCCTGATTACATCACCCGGCTTGATAACATTGAGCTTCACTGCACCCTTAAGATGCTGTTCTTCGAGTTTGGCCTCGATAAGACCTATCGTAAGACGTGTACCGTAAACGGGAATATTTACAGTCTTGAGCATATATGCGAGACCACCGATGTGATCTTCGTGACCGTGGGTAATTACAATACCCTTGATTTTGTCAACATTCTTCTCAAGATAACTGAAATCTGGAAGTACAAGGTCAACACCGAGCATATCGGGGTCCGGGAAGGCAAGACCGCAGTCTACGAGGATAATTTCATTATCATACTCATATACGG
>JAXJUJ010000105.1:0-34280 GCA_036309125.1 Acutalibacteraceae bacterium
TCCCAAAGGAGGAATGAAAATGAATGCAGTCATATATGCAAGATATTCGAGCAGTTCTCAGCGTGAAGAATCAATCTAAGGTCAGCTGCGTGAGTGTAAAGCTTACGCTGATAAGAACAACCTCAATATTGTAGGTACATATATTGATAGGGCACGTTCAGCAAGAACAGACAATCGACCTGATTTTCAAAGAATGATTAGAGATAGTTCAAGTAAAAACTTCGACCATGTTATTGTGTGGAAGCTCGACAGATTTTCTCGTGACAGATATGATAGTGCAATATACAAAGCCATACTGAGCAATAATGGGGTTAGAGTTCTTTCTGCGACCGAATATATTTCAGATGAACCCAACGGTGTTATTTTGGAGTCGGTGCTTGTGGGTATGGCTGAGTATTATTCCAAAGAACTAGCTCAGAAAGTTAAAAGAGGTCATCATGAAAATGCACTTAAGAGTAAGTTTAACGGTGGAACGCTGACTATCGGTTACAGGATTGATGCAAACAGAAAATATGTTGTAGACCCTGAAACGGCACCGTTTGTTGTTGAAGCTTTTAAGTTATATCGCGAAGGAAACACCATCAAAGAAATTGTGCAGATTTTAAACAACAAAGGAATGAGAAACACTCTCGGAACGAAAATGTCAATAACAACAATGACTAATCTGCTTAAAAACAGAAAGTATTTAGGTGAGTACAGATACGGTGATGTTGTAAATAAAGGAGAAATACCTCAAATTGTTCCTGAAGAGTTATTCAATGAAGTTCAGAAGACTTTTGCCCGAAATAAAAAAGCAACAGCAAGACATAAAGCAAGTGATGATTACCTGCTTACAACAAAACTTATTTGTAATGACTGCGGCTCTCTGTGGGTGGGAGAAATAGGGACAAGCCGTAACGGCAACAAGTACCGCTATTATAAATGCATCAACGCAAAGCGTAAGAAAGGCTGTACAAAGAGGAAAGGACTCAAGAAAGAAGAGCTTGAAGATTTAGTAATTGAAAAGATTAAGAATTTTCTCTTGAGTGATGAGGTGATTGGGAATATAGCAGATTATATTCTTAAAGAACAGAAAACTGAAAATGTTGTATTGCCAACACTCAAAGCCCAATTGAAAGAAATCGTTAAGAAGATAAATAATCTTGTTGCTGCGATTGAAGACGGTCTGTATACTTCTTCAACAAAAGAAAGATTGCAACAACTTGAAGCAGAGAGGAATGAAACGGAAATTCTTATTGCTAAAGAAGAACTCAGCAAACCGACGCTTTCAAAAGAAGACATCATCCGTTGGTTTAATGACCTCAGAAACCTCAATATAGAGAGTCTTTCAGGAAGAAAGCGTTTGATAGACATTTTTATAAATTCAGTTATAGTTTATGACGACAAACTTTTGATTGTATTCAATTACAGGGACGGCGCAGACACCGTCCCTGTAGAAATAATAAAATGTTCGGATATAAGTATTAGTCTCCCACCAAAAAAGCACTTCTTCGGAAGTGCTTTTTAGTTTTATTCGCATCAGGCGAGTAGTTATATTGCTTCGCAGTTTTATTGTGCTTCGCACAGTGTTATTTACATCGTGGGTTTATAGCGAATAAAATATCACTGAAGCCATAGGCTTCAATATCACTTTTGCAACGCAAAAATATCACTCCGACAAAGTCGGAATATCACTTCAGGAATCCGTTATAATCATTCATACAAGAATCCGTTCTTGAGAGGGAACGGATTCTTTTGCTGTTATGTAAAAAAGACCTTGTTATTAACACAAGGTCTTTTGGCTTTTTAGTTTTATTTTGTTGCTACGCTTTCAGCTTTCTTAAGAGCTTCGTCGATATGGAGGCAGAAGTTTTCTTTGCCGACTGTCTTGTAAAATCCTGATTTGCGCATAGCCTGTAAAGGCTGTTCGTTTACGTGAGAGAGGATGAGTCTGACACCCTGCTTCTCACATTTTTTGTAAAGGAGCTCAAGTTCATTGAGTGCGGTTGAGTCGAGAGACGGAACAGCACGCATTCTGAGGATGAGACAGCGTGTATAATCCTTGAGCATGATTTCGGGAATCTTGTCTGCTGCACCGAAGAAGAGAGGACCGCTGATTTCATAAACACGTACATCCTTCGGCACGACCCTGAGATCGATGCTGTCTTTGTCTGTTTCGGGGTCGATGTATCTCCAGCCATTAACTGTTGTTTCGTCGCTCATTCTCTTCATAAAGAGGATTGCGGTAAGAGCCATACCTACGGCAATTGCCACGACAAGATCGAAAACAACTGTAAGACCGAATGTAACAATAAGGATGAATATATCGCTCTTCGGAGCTGTTTTTACTATACGTACAAACTTTTTCCACTCGCTCATATTGTATGCAACCATAAAGAGGATTGCTGCTATTGTCGGCATAGGAATAAGACCTGCATAAGGCATAAGGAAAAGAAGAACGAGGAGAAGAACCACAGCGTGTACCATACCTGCAACGGGAGTGCGACCACCGTTTTTAGCGTTTGCAGCTGTTCTTGCGATAGCGCCTGTTGCAGGAATTCCACCGAAGAGGACAGATGCGATATTACCTATACCCTGGCCGACAAGCTCAGCGTTAGATTTGTGACGTGAGTTTACCATACTGTCAGCAACAACGCACGAAAGAAGTGATTCAATAGCCGCAAGGATTGCTATTGTAAAAGCGTCTGGAATAACTGCGGAAATTTTCTCGAAGCTCAGGTTCATTCCTGCGAAATCTACCTTCGGAAGACCTGAGGGGATAGTATAAAGGTCACGGATTGTGTAAACACCGTCTTCGAAGCCGGGGATGAATGCAACCATCAGCGCACCTACAAAAACTGCAATCAGTGACGGTGGAAGCCTTTTTTCGACTTTGGGGTAGATTATGAGTATAGCGAGGCTGACTGCACCGACAACAAGCGACTGCCAGGAAAATGTATCGATGAACTCGATATTAGCTTCGACTTTTTCAATCGTTTCGATTGGCTTTACTCCGTCAGCATATGTAAGACCGAGGAAATCCTTAATCTGACCGATGAAGATTGTCAGAGCGATACCTGACGTAAAGCCTGTGGTTATAGTGTGCGGAATGAACTTGATGAGTGAGCCGAAGCGGAAGATACCCATCAGGATGAGAAGTATACCTGCAATAATCGTTGCGATGAAAAGGCCGTCCATTCCCTGAGCGGCTACGATACCTGCGACAATCGAGGCGAATGCGGCTGTCGGACCTGCGATCTGTATACGGCTGCCGCCGAAAAGTGAAACGCAGAAGCCTGCAGCGATAGCTGTGTAAATACCGCACGCCGGTTCAACACCTGATGCGAGCGCAAGAGCTATCGACAAAGGCAGTGCTATGATTGCAACGATGATACCTGCGATAAGGTCTTTTGTAAACTGCTGAGCCGAGTAGTTTTTCATTACTGAGAAAAACTTGGGTTTAAGATAAAAGCTTTTCAAATTTTAACATCTCCTTTTTAACGGGAATGATTATAGTATTTTCACCAAAAAAAGTAAAGAGGTTTTGTGCATATTTTTTGAATATTTTTAAAAGAAAATCGTTTAAAATCAACACCGACAAAAATCCCCCGAAACAGGTAATACTGCTTCGGGGGATGACTTATGGTTTTACGTAGTCGGGAAATTCAAGTGTCTGTGTCTGTCTGTCAAAAAGTCGGAAGTCAGCACCGTTGTCCCACACAATGCAGGGGATGCCGAAACTGTTTGCAGTGCCGAGCAAAAATTCAGCTCTTTCAGAAAGGTTTTCAAGGTTTACCCTGTCTGTCCAGCCGTATTCACCGAGCACGACGCCGTAACCTTTTTTAAGGAAGAATTTATAGAAGTTTCTGATAGTGTGGTATATTTCAGATTTTTCTTTCAGCGAAAGCTTATTTTCACAGTCGGGAAATTCGCTTCTGTGCGCTGTGCCGGGATAAAAATGCACAGAAAAGATAATGTGCTCGTCATCAGGAAGTCTGACTGCAGAGATGGGCATTTTTTCGCATCTTGCCGCATAAGAGGGGAGCATAACAAAACGTGTTTCGTTGTATCCGCCACCGTTACGGATTGTTTCAAGTGCAGCTGCATTGAGTCTGTTGACAACGTTGTAATATTCCTCTGTGCCTGACCACTCATTTTCGTCTCCGACCACTCTGGGCTCGTTCATTGTTTCGAAAACAAGACGCTCGTCATAGTTTTTGAAATGGTCGCTGACCTGTGACCAGATTTTTGTGAGAATGAATTTTGTCTGCTCCTCGTGCTCCTCATCGGTTATCAGCCAGAATCGGTCATCGTGATGAACGTTTATTATCGCATACATATCACATTCGAGAACCATATCGACGATTTCCTGAACTCTGTTGAGCCAGGCCTTATCGATGGTATAGTTTTCGTCCATATGCGGTGTCCAGGTTACAGGAATTCGGACAGAACCGAAGCCTGCTGATTTTACGGCTTCTATCATCTTTTTCGTAGTGTACGGATTGCCCCAGTACACCTCGCTTTCGAGTCCCATCTTTTCGTCTGCATCAAGATTACAGGCTTCAAGAGTGTTGCCGAGATTCCAGCCGTTACCGATTTCAGAGGCAAATCTGACAGACTCTGTCTGCGGTGGTTCAGGGAAGAAAACGGCATCGCTCAGACTTGAAAAGCATCCGCTGACGAAGCTGAAAACAGCAGTAATTACAGCGACGATTGATTTAAACATATTATTCACTCCGCTTCATTTATATCAGCACTTGAGTGCCTTTATCCTTTGTTTACGGTAGAGGCTGATTTTGCCTGAGAAAACGCGTGATGAAAATGCTGCCGCGGCAAAGAGGACGAAGCCTTCTGCACCGAAAAGCTCGACAGCGAGTATGGCTGAGGCAATCGTACAGTTTGTCACGCCTCCGAAAAATACGATCATACCGATTGCCGCACAGAAGCCGATCGGGAGTCCGAAAACACCTGCTAACACTGCACCCAATGTTGCACCGATGAAGAAAGAAGGAACGATCTCACCGCCCTTATAGCCTGCAGAGACTGTTATAACGGTGAAAATGATTTTCAATAAAAATGCTTCGGGACGGACAGTGCCTTCTTCAAAAATTCTTTCTATGACAAAAATGCCGCCACCATTGTAGTCTGTACCAAAAATCATCGTGAGTACGACTATGATGCATCCGCCGATGAAAATTCTTATAAAAGGATTTTTCAGAAAACGTACGGAAAGCTTTTCTGTTCCTCGAAGAATATGACAGAATGCGTATGCTGTCAGCGATACGATGACTGCAATTGCGAATGTTTTCAGCAGAACTATAAGACTGAAATCAGGGATGACTTCCACGTGAAAGCTTTCGTGATGCACACCGAGCAGAGTCGATATGAAATGTGCAGTGATACTTGAAATGAAGGCAGGAAATACAGCGACAGCGTTCATTCTGCCGATTACAGCCACTTCGAGAGCGAAGATACACGCTCCTACGGGCGTGCCGAAAACGGCTGAAAAAAGAGCTGCCATACCGCAGATTGTCATTACAGAACGCGTCTTACGGTCTGCTCTCATACCTCTTGAAATGATCTCAGCCACACCGCTTCCAAGCTGAAGAGCCGCACCTTCCTTGCCGGCAGAACCGCCGAAAAGGTGAGTTATGACTGAGGCGATGAAGATGACGGGTATGAGAAGAACAGGCGTTTTCTGATCACCCTGAGCTGATTCAAGCGCTCTGTCAGTGCCGATTTCTTCTTTTTTGGTCAGCTTATAAAGTCCTACGGAAACGAGTCCTCCGAAGGGGAGAAGGTAAATGATCCAGCCGTGTTCGTTTCTCAGATCACTTACGAAGCTGATGCTTCGTGCAAAAGCACCACCGATAATACCACAAAGTGCACCTAAAACCAAAGCGGAAAAGGTGATGAGTGTCAGATTCATCAGCTGCTTTGTTCTGTCTGCTGTTTTTTCTTTATTTATCTTAGGAAAGTTCATAATGCCACCTGATACAATGCGAAATATATGTTCTACGAGTTTGTTTTCGTCCGAACGATTAATAATTATACCACCAAAAGAAAAAACTGCAACAATTATATTTACAGAAACGGTATGTTAATCAGTGTGAAATATTATACCAAGGAGTTTGCAGTTTCGATGATGCTTGCAATAAGGCTTTCATCAAATTTTTCAAAGCCTGAAATACTGATTTTCTGTCCCGTAAGTGAAACAAACCATGTTGCTGCTGCGGCAAATCTGCCGATATCGTAAGTCAGATGATATCCGTCACGGCAAAGGGAAACACCGCCGTGCTGATAATCAAATTCTTTGTAATTTTAGCGAAGCGTCTGAATAACATCACCTGACGGAATGATTTTTATATTCAGCTTATCTGCGATTTCTTTTGTCGCAGATTTTATTTTTTGGTACATCTTCTGCTGAGATTTGTCGTAGTTAACAAAACCGGGATGCTCGGAATCAATTTCATAAGCCCACGTGCGGTGAAGAAGTATTTCGGCATCGGGAAGTGCGGTTTTTACCTTTTCGTAAAGAGCAGAAATATACGGCTCATAGCTTTCGGGAAGACCACTCAGATCGCTTACCTGCTGAAGGGTGACAATGTCCCATTTCTCACGGAGCAGGGCATCGTTAATGCTGACTTTTTCCTTTGCTTCGTTACCGTTTACCTGATAGTCATAAAAAGCGTTGTGCTCTTCAAAGTTTTTCCAATGGGTTTCCAGGCTGCAACCACCGATATAAAGATTAGCACACAGAATGTCTGTCCCGTGAAGCTTCGCGAGTGAGTGAAGCCAACGCTGTGCATCTTCTGAAAAGCTGTTGCCGATTGAAAGAATTTTCATTTTATTTCACTCCGTTGATCTTATCAAGCTTCTTGTTTCTGAAGTAAATAATCAGGTCTGTGCCGACCATAAAAAGGTTAAGAAAATAGAAGAAAAGCACATACCATTTTTCGCTGAAGGATGCCATATAGGATTCATTCATAAATTTAGATGTAATTCCTGCTATATAGCCGAAAAAGATGAGAAGAAGGAAGGCAAGGCTCTTGCCTTTTGTTGTACGTGCTTTGTAAGATTTGATAACATTCATCGGCCACGAAGCACCGAAGCTGACGATCATAATGATTTCTAAGATTTCTGACATAGAATAGCCTCTCTTTCTGTTCTATAAATTCGGGTTTGTCGGGGTGATTTTTGCACGATTTTAAATGGTGCGTTGCCTCCCTTGCCTAAAGGGAGGTGGATTTTGCGAAGCAAAAGACGGAGGGATACTTTTAGAAAAACATTTAAATATCGTTGTTTTCTTTAAAAATATCCCCCAGTCACGACTTCGTCGCGCCAGCCTCTCACTGAGGCCGTCCCCCTTTGTCACTTCGTGACATTTCCCCCACACTGTGGGGGAATCTTCCCTTTAGGCAAGGGGGCTATATAACTGCACTATTAAAGAACTCTACAAACCCGAATTTGCTGATCTGTTTTCAGAATGCTTAAAAGCATTGTTGCTGACAGTCTGTTATGTATTAAATAACGAAACTGTAAAGTTCACCTTCAACGACAGTGACTTCCCCGCTTTGTCCTGTTTCAATTCCGTCATACATTTCCTCGGGAACATCTAATTTGATTCGTTTTTTATTATCGGTTTCAAAGACAACCGTAAAAACTTTTACGGAACGGGGTGCTTTTGTACCGATCATTTCTGTACGGCAAAACAAATCAACAACTGTAGCGTAAAATTTTACAGTATCAAATTCATCTTTAATTTTTGGAGCTTCAGTCACCGGCGTTTCTTTTTTGAGTTTATTTCTTTTGCATTGTCTTATGTACATTATCACACTAAAAGTCAAAAACGCAACAACCATAACAATAAAAATGACAAATAAAACAACATACAAGTCCATAATAAAGCTTAACACCCCTTAATCTAATTGTCGATATCGCTATGATGAAGTGCTGTTAATCCTGCAGCCATTTAAGCTCATTTGCAGGGATAACGATATAGTTTTCTGCACCGTCGCCGATGCGAAGGTAGACGTTACGGATACCTGCCTGAATAATCTGTCTTGCACAGACAGGGCAGGGTTTTGCTTTATGAACGGAATTATCAGACGGGTTTACCCCTGCGAGGTAAAGGTCGGCACCGATAGTCTGCTGACGTGAGCAGTTGAGAAGAGCATTCATTTCAGCGTGAACGGCTCTGCAGATACCGTAACCTTCACCCTGATGCATATCTTTTTCGATCCTTGGACAATGTCCGATTTCGCAGCAGTTTTCAAAGCCTCGCGGTGAACCGTTGTAGCCTGTTGAAATAACAACATCATCCTTGACAATGACCGCACCGTACTTTCTTTTAAGACAAGTGCTTCTGTATGCAAAAACTTCTGCACAGTTAAGATATGTATCAATTTTTGAAACGCGGTTGTTTTTTTCAGGGAAAACCATAATATCACCTCAAAGTTTATATATATAATTGATGAGTCCTCCGTCAATGGAGGTTTTGACAAATCCAACCTTTTCGAACAAATGTAAAGACGGCGCATTGTCATCATTAATTGAAACTTCGATTGTTTCAAAATCAAGGGGAAGAGTTTTGTTTATTACATCTTTAAGGGTTTTTGTTCCGTAGCCTTTGCTCTGATATTCGGGGAAAATAAGAAGTGAAAGGTAAAGTGTGCTGCCAACAAGTTCACAGTGTATACTACCTACAAGAGTTTCGTTATCAAAAATTTTATAATAAAAAACACTCTTGTTTTTAACAACAAATTTAAAATATTTCCTTTCGTTTATGTCTATAAAACATCGGATTTCAGGTAATCTATGAATTTTAAGCAGATTAGGAATATCCAGGTCTTTTATAGATGTAACCTGTGAGAAAATCATTTAATATTCTCCTTTGCTGTGTTGAGGGAGGCGATTAAAATACGACGGATTGTGCCACATTGATTGTATAGATCAAGTGCAACTTCTCGGTTGATAATTTCGGATTTTACAAACAATTCTAACCAGTATTCCGTTTCGTAACATTCCTTTAATGCAATTTGCAGTTTAGCGATGAAGTCGGCTTTTCCGTGTGCATAGTTTGCTTCGTGAATATTTGCACCGATAGAAGTTGCGGAACGCTCCAATTGGTTGACGAGAGAGTAATGGCCTTTGATGGTTTCACAGAGCTTAATGATTTTGATAGCAAAATCAGTTGACATATCTCTGAGCTTTGATTCAGACATATCGGCACCACCTTTCTGAATCAAATGATACCATAATTTTTAGAAAATTAAAAGTGAAATATCCTTCGGATGTGAAATAATGACCATAGGTCATTATGAAATTTGATGCTATGCATCAAGTGAAATAAAATAAATCTACTCACGACCGCAGTCATTTCACATTGCGAAGCAATATTTCACACGCGTAGCGTATTTCACAAATACCGTAAGGGATTTATTTCATTGAAAAAAGCACCTTTGTCTGTTGACAAAGATGCTTTTTTCTGGCGGAGGACAAGGGATTTGAACCCTCGCGCCGGTTACCCGACCTACTCCCTTAGCAGGGGAGCCTCTTCACCACTTGAGTAATCCTCCATTGGTGAACAAAACCGAAATATTCTGTTCTTTATAAGTAAGACTTCCTTTTAAAAAGGAAGTCTCACTCAGTGTGGCGGAGAGAGTGGGATTCGAACCCACGGTACGTTGCCGTACGACGGTTTTCAAGACCGTTCCGTTATAACCACTTCGGTATCTCTCCGAATGCTCAAACATAATAGCATATGTTTTACTGTTTGTCAATAGCAAATTCAAGAAAAATATTAAACTTTTTTCTTTCTTTTTTCTTTCAGAGTATATTTTCAAGTTGAAAATAATAAAGCGGTGTGATAAAATGAGGGTGTATACATATTATGCTTTGTTTTGGGGTGTAAATAATGGAGTTTAAGTATAAAATTTCTGTTATCGTTCCGATATATAATGTAGAGGAGTATCTCGAGACCTGTCTGGATTCACTTGTCAGACAGACGATAAACAAGGATGATCTGGAAGTTTTGCTCATCAATGACGGATCACCTGACAACAGTGAAGCTATCTGTAAGCGTTACTGTGAAAAGTATCCGTTTTTCAAGCTCTTTTCAAAAGAAAATGAGGGTCTTTCAAAAACGAGGAATTTTGGTATAAAGCACGCTCAGGGTAAGTATATCGCGTACCTTGATTCTGATGACACACTGTCTGAAAGAGCGCTTGAAAATATCGTCAACTTTTTTGAAAAGCACGACGATGAAATCGATATCGTTACTTATAAAATTATTCCTTATTACAACGGTAAAAAGTCAGGAGCACTTCATTACAGATACAACTATCTCAAGCACGAGGGTGTCTATGATCTGACTCTTCCTGAAAATATTTTCATCACACAGACCAATATCAATATCTGTGTCAGAAACAAGGGCAAGGATAACGTCCTCTTTGATACTACAGAAAATTTCAGACACGAAGATCAGAAGTATAATATCGACGTAGTCAGAGATAAAATGAAAATAGGCTACTGCACTGATGCGGCTTATTATTACACCAAAAATCCGTCAAGCATCACAAACACTATTTTTTACGCGTACTATATTTTCGAAACCACAATGCGTTTCTGGGAAGATCTTTTCAATTCGTTTGACGGCGAAGTGCCTGAGTATTTCCAGGCTATGTACGTCAATGACGTAAACTGGAAAGCACAGATGGATATCCTGCTTCCGTATCATTACAATGCAGAAGAATTTGCAAAGGCTGAAAAACGTATCTGTGATCTTCTTAAAAAGGTTAATGACAGATCTATAATCAATCATCCCAAGGTCGAAATCCTGCACGCAACATATATGCTCGGCCTTAAGTATGATCAGAAAATTGATATCGCTGCAGGCAGTGGCGGTGTCGTTCTGTCGAATTCAAATAAGCCGATTTACGTTGAGCAGTGTATGACACTGTATGTCTGCCGCTTCAAGGTCGATGAAGAAAAGGTATATATCGATGCCTTTGTACGTTCACCTGTCACCACGTTTACAGATAATGTAAAAATCTATGCAAATGTTTCAGGTGACTACGGCTCAGAAAGCGTAGAGCTGAATGCTGAGAAATCAGCGTGGGACTACTACCATGCAAAAATCAGAACAAATAAGTTCCTGAGAGTCAGATATAACTGGGATTACAAAAAATATGCTGCCATCAAGTTTGTGGTAGAGGTTAACGGTGAAAGAATTCCCGTCAAGTTCGACTTTGCGATGCATGCACCGTTTTCAATAGGTATCCTGCGTTCGACTCTTTTCCGATGCGGATATAAGTTCGTTCACGGAAATGACTGCTTCAATGCATACGAAGAGGCTCCGGGCGAAGCAGAACGTTTTAATAAAAAATATATGCAGACTCTTATGCTCAGAAAGCCGCGAACCTTCTTCTGGAGATACGTATGCGGCAGTATGGACTCGAAAAAACGTCGCATATGGCTTTACTATGACTGCAAAAATGTGTATAAGGACAACGGATATTATCAGTTTATACACGACTTTGACAAGGATGATGGTGTAGAAAGATATTACGTTGTCAATGACGATATGAACAGAAAAGAGCTGTTCACATCAAAACAGCGCAAGAAGGTTATCCGCTTCGGCTCACACAAGCACAAGCAGCTTTTCCTCGCATCTGAAAAGATTATTACAGCATTTGCTGAGCATAATAATTTCAATCCGTTCAAGCCTTTCGTTTGGAAATTCTACACGGATTTGTTCAATGCAGAGGTTATTTATCTCCAGCACGGAGTGCTTCACGCATTCCTTCCGTGGAAATACTCAAATGACAGACTTCTTGCTGTCGACAGAGAGGTTATATCCACGTCCTTTGAGGTGGAAAACTTTACTCAGAACTACGGCTTCCGCGAGTGTGATCTCATTCCTGCAGGTATGCCGCGTTACGATTTCATTGACATTGATTCAGCGAAGTCTGAAAACAAGATCCTCTTTGCTCCCACGTGGAGAAAGTACCTGATAGGTACTGACAAGGACGGTGCATTCTTTGCTACTCCGGATAAGTTTAAAAACAGTGCATTCTTCAAGGAAACTTATGCATTCCTTCACAGCGAGGAGCTTGAAAAAGTGCTCGAAGAAAACGACTGGTATCTCGACTTTAAGCTTCATCCGATATTCAGTAAGTACAATGAGCTGTATGAGCTTGACTCTGAGAGAATACGTACGGCAGACAAGTCTGTTGACGAAAAGTCATACAAGGTATTTATCACAGACTTCTCATCATTCTGCTTCGACTTTGTATACCTGAAGAAGACTCTGATGTATTTCGTTCCTGACGATGAGATGTTCAGAGCAGGTATGAATGACTACCGTAAGCTTGACCTTCCTCTCGAAGAAGGCTTCGGTCCGCTTGCACACAGTGCAGATGAGGCTGTTTCAGCGGTAATTGACATAGTAAAAAGAAACGGTGAGGCTGAGCCGAAGTATATGCAGAGAATGGACAAGATGTTCCTTCATTCAGACAAAAACTGCAGAGCAAGAATTTACGAAGCAATCAAATAAAAAACAAGGGAAGAAAATCTTACGGTTTTCTTCCCTTGTTTTTTTTATCTTATTGAGCCTGAGAATAAACTTCTTCAATGACCTCTGCTACGTAATCTGCATAGATATGACCGACAAAGTCAGCACCTATTCCGTAAGTCAGGTGAACACCGTCCTCAGAGAAAGCCTTCCAGTCAGTCTTTACACAGGCAGCTGCAAGAATGCCGTCGAGAGGAATGAAGAGGTCAGCATACTCTCTTGCGAGCTTGCGGACGATCTGAATTTTCGGGTCAAGGTCTTCACGGAAATAAAGCTTATCCTCTGCGGGGAGAAGGAACTGCTCGAGCATAACGATTTTTGCCTTTGTTTCCTTTTTGATAGCATCAAGAACGGTGCGATATCTTTTTTCAAACTCTTCATCGGAAAGCCACTCTCTGCTTTCTGCTCTGTGCCAGGTGTCGTTTACACCGATGAGGATAGAAACGATATCAGGCTGTACGTCAACGAAATCAGACTCAAGTCTGTTAACGAGGTCGATTGTCTGATTGCCGCTGATGCCGAGATCGACGAATTCAAAATCAATGCCCGGGAAGTAATCAGTCAGATACTTTGCGGCATATTTAGGATATCCGTTACCAAGGTCGTGAATGTCATCTCTGTTACGGTCGGCATCTGTGATGCTGTCGCCCTGAAATAAAATTTTCATAAAAGTTCCTCCGTTTTTATTTCGATTATTTCTGAAAAATCTCCCGTTCCGCAGACGGAAATGAAAAGATTTTTTCGTTCAAAGGTTGTAAAAGTTTTTCCGTATTTCAGGAAAGTATTTTCTTCGTCTGAGAAGCAATAATTTTTCAAGCTTGCGACGGTTTCACCGTTACACTTGACTGCACTTTCTTTGAGTGTCCAGAGTCTTGTGAACTCTTTTTCGGGACAGTCTGAAGAAAAAATTATTTCTTTCTCATCTTCGGAAAAACAGCGCTCAATCACTTTTTCTTTGACGTCAAGAATGTCCTGAATGTCAATGCCTACAGGCTTTTTGTCAGCAATAACTGCAACGCCTGAGGCTGTGTGGCTGATATTAAAAAACACAGTGTCATTATCCTTGAGAAAAGGCTTCCCGTTTTCACCGATTTCAATTCTGAAGTCTTTAATGCCGAAATCCTTCAAAGCTTTTTTCAGCAGAAGGTAAGATACAACGCAGTTTTCCTTATCTCTTTTCTGTTTTGTTTTTTCGTATTTTTCTTTGCGGTTTGTATCAAGAAAAGCTGAAAATTTTTCAGCAGAAAAGTTTTCGTAATCATCAAAAAAATAAATCATTATTTTTCACTCTCGTCGTAATACTCCGTAAAAAGATGAACGTCACCGCCGTCACGCTCACGGTAGCCGATTATCGTAGCAAGGTTGACGTTGTGAATACTTCTGAAAATGTTCATATCCACCTTGTCATTCTCTTCGGTAAGCTTTCTGATAAGCTGTTTGACTTCCTGACGCTTGGAGCCGTCGCAGGATTCCTCGTCTTTTTTTGTGACACTGCAGGCACAGCGGATAAACTCCAGCTCGTTGTATCGTGCCCACGAAATGATATCTCTTTCTCTCACCATATAAAGAGGACGGATAAGCTCCATTCCTTCGAAGTTTGTGCTTCTGAGCTTGGGCATCATAGTCTTGATTTCTGCACCGTAAAGCATACTCATAAGCGTTGTTTCGATCGCGTCATCAAAATGGTGTCCGAGGGCGATTTTATTACAACCCATATCCTGAGCCTGTTTGTAGAGATAGCCTCGTCTCATTCTTGCGCAGAGATAACACGGCGAACCTCCGCCGACATTCGAAACGGAATTGAAGATAGGGGAGTCGAAAACGGTTATCGGCAGGTCAAGGATTTTGGCATTGTCGATAATTTTCTGTCTGTTTTCCTCGTGATAACCCGGGTCCATAACGATGTATTCAACACCGAATTCAAAGTCGCTGTACTTCTGCAGATGCTGCATACATTTTGCAAGAAGCATCGAGTCCTTGCCGCCTGAAATGCAGACAGCGATTTTGTCGCCGGGCTTAATCAGTTGATAATCCTTGATTGCGGCAACGAAATTGTTCCATATTGTCTTACGGTATTTTTTGATTATGCTTCTTTCGATAAGCTGATGTCTTTCCATATGCAACTCCTGTGTATAACTGAATTTATTTTATCACCGCTTTTGACAATTTACAACAGTACAGACAAAGTTTTTAGGTTGAAAAAGAAAGAAAATTAATGTATAATGACTTCATATGTTTTTGGAGTTGATTTTTTGAACAGATTAAATGATTATAAAGTGATGCCGACAGTGGCGCTCAGGGGTCTTGTTATCTTCCCGGGGATGACACTTAATTTTGACGTCGGCAGACAGCGCTCAATAGATGCAATCAAGGCTGCGATGGCTGACACAAGGGAGGTTTTCCTTGTTGCGCAGAAGGATGTCCGTGATGACGAGCCTGAGGCTGACCAGCTTTTTAAAATGGGTACGGTTGCGAAAATCAGCCATATCCTCAGATTGCCAAACAGCGAAACGATAAGAATTTCAGTTGAAGGTCTTTACAGGGCTGCGCTTGTTGATGTGCTTCAGACACAGCCGTATCTTATTGCTGATGTCAAGAAGAGAAGAAGTACCACGATTAAGGCAGAAGATAAGGACTATGAAGTCGCACTTGTAAGACAGACAAAGGATTTCTTTGAGGATTATGCAGAAGTTGCTCCGCAGATGCCGGGTGACCTCATTCTTGAAGTGCTTGAAAAAAATTCGGCAGGTGAGCTTGCAGACTATATTGCAGGTAACATTATGCTCGAATATAAAAAGCGTCAGACTATTCTCAATGAAATCAATCCTCTTCGCAGACTTGAAAAGGTTTGCTGCCTTCTTGCAAAAGAGGGTGACCTTATGCGACTTGAAAATGATATCAATCGTAAGGTTCAGGATAACATTGACAAAAGTCAGCGCGAATATTATCTGCACGAGCAGATGAAGGTTATCTCTGACGAGCTTAATGACGGTGTTTCTCCGCAGGAAGAGTGTGAAGAATTCAGAGAAAAGATCAAAGCTCTTGCACTCAGCGAAGAAAGTGAAAAGAAGCTCCTGAAAGAATGTACACGTCTTGAAAGAATGGCACCCACATCTCCTGAAGCGACTGTCAGCAGAGTGTATATCGAAACCTGCATTGACCTTCCGTGGAATAAGTATACTCAGGATAATCTCAATCTTGCGAATGCAAAGAAGGTTCTTGACCGTGACCATTACGGTATGGAAAAGGTCAAGGAGAGAATTGTCGAAGCTCTCGCTGTACGTAAGCTTTCAGAAGGCAGCTACGGCCAGACTCTCTGCCTTGTCGGCCCTCCGGGTGTCGGCAAAACTTCTATAGCAAAAAGTGTTGCAGAAGCTATGGGCAGAAAATTTTCAAGAGTTTCTCTCGGTGGTGTTCACGATGAAGCTGAGATCAGAGGACACAGAAAAACTTACATCGGATCAATGCCGGGCAGAATCATCTCTGCTGTAAGATCAGCAGGTACAAGCAACCCGATAATTCTTCTTGATGAGATTGATAAGCTCGGCTCGGATTATAAGGGCGATCCGTCAGCAGCGCTTCTTGAAGTGCTTGACGGTGAACAGAACGGCACATTTACTGATCATTACATTGATCTGCCGTTTGACCTGAGTAAGGTTATGTTTATCACAACTGCTAATGATAAATCAACAATTCCTGCTCCGCTTCTTGACAGAATGGAAGTAATCGAGCTTGCGAGCTACACTCACGAGGAAAAATTCAATATAGCGAAAAAACATCTCGTACCAAAGCAGATAAAGCTTCACGGTATGGATTCTAAGACGTTTAAAATCAACGATAAGGCTTTACACGATGTGATTGACGGTTACACCCGTGAAGCCGGCGTAAGACGCCTTGAACAGCAGATTGCATCGCTTTGCAGAAAGGGTGCGGCAAAGATTGTTTCGGGCGAAGAAGCTGTTTCTGTCAAAGTGACAAATCTTGAGGATATGCTCGGACCGAAGAAGTATATCCCTGAAACGATTGACGAGGACTCAGCTGTCGGTGTTGTCAACGGACTTGCCTGGACTGCTGTCGGCGGTGAAATGCTTCAGGTTGAGGTTGCTGTGCTTGAAGGCACAGGTAAGGTTGAGCTCACAGGCTCACTCGGTGACGTGATGAAAGAGTCAGCGATGGCTGCAATCAGCTTTATCAGAAGCCGTACGGAAAAGTACGGAATCAATCCGAAATTCTACAAAGAAAAGGATATTCATATTCACGTGCCTGAAGGTGCCGTGCCGAAGGACGGACCGTCTGCAGGTGTTACGATGGCTACTGCATTGCTTTCAGCTCTTACGGATACTCCTGTTGACAGCTACACAGCTATGACAGGTGAAATTTCACTCCGAGGCAGAGTTATGCCTATCGGTGGTCTTCGTGAAAAGACTATGGCGGCTTACAGAATGGGCATAAAGAAGGTTATTATCCCGAAGAAAAATATGGCAGACCTTGCAGAGGTTGATCCGAAGGTAAAGGGTGCAATCAGATTTATCCCTGCAACAAATCTGGATGAAGTTTTCGAAAACGCACTCATTACAGAAAAAGAGGACAAAAAGACCGTTGCGGCAATGGCAACGGGCAAGGATGTCGGATATAACATTATGAGAACCTGAGGAGGGTAAATGATGAGATTTGATAAAGTTCAATATGAGGCTTCATACGGTACAAGTCAGCAGCTGCCGAAAAGTAACGCTGTCGAAATTGCTTTTGCAGGACGCTCAAATGTAGGTAAATCCTCGATGCTCAATAAGGTTCTTAACAGAAAAAATCTTGCACGTGTTAGCTCTGTCCCGGGTAAGACCGTAACCGTCAATTTCTTTGACTGTGACGGTGTGAAGCTTGTTGACCTTCCGGGTTACGGCTATGCCAAGGTCAATTTCAATGAGAAAAAACGCTGGGCAGACCTTATGGAAGGCTATTTCAACTCAGGCAGAAATATCCGCCTTGTTGTTCAGCTTACGGATATGCGTCATCCCATAACAAAGGATGACCGCGATATGCTCCGCTTCTTAAAGGATGCAGGCTTCAACTTTATTGTCGTTATGACAAAGAGTGACAAGCTCAACAAAACCGAGCGTAACAATCGCCTTGAAGCAATCAAGGAGGAGCTTGCAGAGTTCGGCGAAATCGAAGCAATTCCGTTTTCTGCGCAGAACGGCGAGGGTGCAGAAAAAATCCGTGAAGCTATCGAAAGATACAGTGCAAACGAATGAAATAAAAGACTGCTACACAATCGTGCAGCAGTCTTGATTTTTTATTACCAATAAATCCAACCGAAAAGGAATTCTGCGATTTTTTCAAAAAGGTTTGTGAAGAACAAGCCTATACGTTCGAAAATTGTAAGTTTGCCGACAAACTCATATTTTGTAACGTCGTTTTCTTCGTCTTCAGCAAATTCGATGATTGTATCTGCACTTTCTGAGTGCTGAATGATTTCAAAAACAACGTTCTGGCAATCCTCGAAAGCGTAGTAATCGATATATTCGACAGTCTTTGAAACGAATACTGTTTCGAGTGACTGACAGTTTGTGAAAACGTTTGCATTGATAGCACCTACACCGTCGTTGAAGGTTGCTTTTTTGAGGTTTTTACAGTCTGAGAAAACACCTTCGCCGATTTCGCACCAGTCACCGCTGATTTCGATTTCAGTGAGTGCTGTGTTTGCGAAAGCACGTGAACCGATGTAGTAGATGCTGTCGCAGAAAGTGACATCTCTGAGGTTTGTGCAGTTTTCAAAAGCAGAATCTTCGATGTAGCTTACCTCTGAAAGGTCAAGCTCAGTGAGGTTTTTACAGCCTCTGAAAGCACCATAACCGATGTCTGTTACGTTTGTGAAATCAAAGTCTTCAAAGTCACAGTATGAAAATGCCTGAGCTGCAATGTAAACCGGGGTATTGATGATAACTTCATCAAGCTGTTTGCAGCCGTAAAAAGCGTAAGCGTCGATTGTATCTACATTTTCAGGTACGGTGAATGTTGTTTCGTCAGATGTGATAAGGAAGTACTCGATTGAGGTGAAAGAATCATATGTGCCGTCTTCGTTTTCGTACTCCATATTGTAGAAGAGGGTTTCGTCTTCGTAAGTGTAGTATTCGTTGTCTTCACTTACCGTGATTTTCTCGATAGTATTACATCCTGTGAAAGCGCCCATAACGTCTACAACAGAAGCACCGATGTAGATTTCTTTCACCTTTGTTCCCTCAAATACTTTGTAGCCAAAGAGTTCAAGGCTGTCGCCGAGATTTACTTTTTCAAGATTTGCACAGTTTGAAAAAGCACCTTCGCCAAGAGCGATTATTGAATCGGGAATGTCGACTTCCTTGAGATTTCTGCAGCTTGCAAATGTGTACGGAAGGATTTCAGTAACTGATTCGTTGAAGTTGATTTCTTCAATTCCTGACATAAAGAAGCAGTGGTCTGCGATGAAATCGATTTCTTCGGGAACAGTATAAGTCTTTTCGTTGCCAAGATAAGCAAGAAGCACGTTTTTGCCGAGGATAACTTCGCCATCTGCACAGTTTTCAGCGAAATATCCGAGGACAGGAGTGCCGTCGAAAACTTCTGAACCGAAGTATTCAAATTCGGTCTCAGCAGGAATTACAACCTTTTCAAGATACGCAGCGTTTGAAAATGCGTAGTCGTAAATGCATGTAATGGTAGCAGGAAGTGTGATTTCTCTTAATGTGCAGCAGTCTGCAAAAGCCATAAAGCCGATTTCAGCAACTGTATATGATTCGCCTTCATATTCGATGCTTTCGGGAATTACAACCGTTTCAGGAAGAACAGACTTTCCTTCGTCGTCTGTTTCAAAGTCGCTTACTGTAGCATAAGTGAAATCGTCAAGAGTGTTGAGCGTGTAGTAGATGCCGTCTTCCAGGATCGTATCAAAGAAGAAATCGTCGAAGTAGTCTTCGTCATCGAAAAAAGCCGACGAGCTTACTGCGAACATTGACATCGCGAGTGTTGCGGCAAGGAAAATTGCCAAAAGTTTTTTAGTGATGTTTTTCATTTTTTATTCTCCCTTCTGTCAGATGATTTATCTGTACTTAAATACTACACTTTTTACAGAAAATGTAAATAGATTTTGTGGTTAAAAATTGTTACAGTTTGGTGTCTGAAAGTAACAAAAAACCGTTGCAACCAGTTAATGGTTACAACGGTTTTTACTTTTTTGTCACAATGCGATAATTTGTGCTTATTCTTTAGATTCTAAATCAATTTTTCCGTTTTCTTCTTCAAATTCTTTTATGCATTTGCGGATGAGATAGAGTATTTGTCCGTTAGCAGAGCGACCTTCGTATTTTGCGATGTAATGAAGCTTACCGTGAAGCTCAGGCTCAACTTCAATGCCGAGGTGCTTATTGTTTTTGTTTCTCATTTCAATCACCAGAATAAGTGAATTACATTGACTCGGGAACTGTGATTCTGAGCATTTCGAGGATGTTTTTGATTGTATCCTTTACGCAGATGCAAAGGTAAAGTCTTGCCTGCATAAGCTTTTCGTCCTCACACTTAACACGGCAAGCATTATAGAACTTGTGGAAAAGTGTTGCGAGGTCAACAACGTAACGTGTGATCTTTGCAGGGTCATAGTTTTTAGCCGCAACAACGATTTCGTTTGTAAGTGCTGCAAGGTGACGGATAAGCTCACGCTCTTCGCTTTCCTTGAGCATTTCAAGCTCTTCTGCGGTGCAGTCACGGGGGCTGATGCCTTCTGATTCAAGCTTTTTGATGATTGAACAGATTCGTGCGTGTGCATACTGACAGTAGTAAACAGGGTTCTGTGAGCTCTGCTCAACAGCAAGGTCAAGGTCAAACTCCATCTGTGAGCCGGGCTCTCTCATATTGAAGAGGAAACGGACAGCATCGATGGGAATTTCTTCAAGAAGGTCAACGAGTGTGATTGCCTTACCTGTTCTCTTTGACATTCTGACAACTTCGCCGTCACGTGTAAGACGAACGAGCTGCATAAGGATAACGTCAAGCTTGTCACCGCCTACGCCGATAGCGTCAAGAGCACCCTGCATTCTTGCAACGTGACCGTGGTGGTCTGCACCCCAGATATCGATTGCAACATCGAAGTTTCTGACTGCGAGCTTGTTGCGATGATATGCGATGTCAGCTGCAAAATATGTCGGGTTTCCGTTTGCACGGATGAGAACATCGTCCTTGAGCTCGAGCTTGTCGATGTCTTCCTGAGAATAGCCCTGAGCCTGAAGTCTTGCTGTCTGCACTTCGATATTCTTGTACCAGAGTGCACCGTCTTTTTCGTATGTCAGACCCTTCTCTTTCATAAGCTCGAGTGTGTCTTTAAGCTCTGTGCCGTTGTGAAGGGTGCTTTCGTGGAACCATGTGTCGTATTCGATACGGTATTTTGTAAGGTTATCCTGCATTGCTTTGATGTTTTTGGGAAGAGCAAAGTCAACGAGAGCCTTTCTTCTTTCAGCTTCTTCAGCTTCGATGTACTTGTCACCGTAAACGTCTGCAAATTCCTGAGCTCTTACCTTGATATCTTCACCGTGGTAGCTGTCCTCGGGAAGCTCAACGGCATCTTCACCCTTATAAATCTGCTGGTATCTGATGTCAAGAGAAAGTGCGAATTTATCGATCTGGTTACCTGCATCGTTGATGTAGAATTCGCGGCTGACTTCGTAGCCTGCATAGTCAAGAACTGCAGCAAGACAGTCGCCCAGAGCACCGCCTCGTGCATTACCCATATGCATCGGGCCTGTCGGGTTTGCAGAAACGAATTCAACGTTGATTCTCTTACCGTTACCGTAGTCTGAACGGCCGTAATCAGCGCCCTTTTCACGGATATCCTTAAGGATGTCTGCATAGTAGCTGTCGCTGAGATAGAAGTTCATAAATCCCGGTCCTGCAACCTCTGCACGAAGGAAATATGTGCCTTCAAGGCTGATTTTTTTCATAATTGTGTCAGCAATTTTTCTCGGTGCTGAACGAAGCTCTCTTGCCCATACCATTGCGGCATTAGCTGAGAAATCACCGTTTGCACGGTCTGCAGGGATTTCTACCTTAAACTGAGTTTCGGGTACCTGCGGAAAAGCACCGTCTTTAACAGCGGACTCAACTGCTGCATAAATTGCGTTTTTAAGCTGTTCCTGTACTTTATTTACGATGTAAGACATATCATCTGCCTCCTTAATACTTCGCAGTTATTTTAATTCTGTTTTTGCTCAGAAGCTCGTTGTTGAAATCGAGCGAATATGAAAAATCAAGAATGGTTTTTTCGTTTTCCGTGTATTCTGAACGGATTGATGATGTGAAAACTCCCATCATTATCTGACCTACGGGTGTGTTATAACAGCAGAGGTTACGTTTTCCCTTTTCCATTTTCAGCTCCGTGTTGTAAGCGCCTTCACGGGAAACCGTAACACAGCTTGAGTTTTCAACGTGAACTGTGGTTGTACAGCCTGCAAGCTCTTCGGACTGCTCTTCATATACTACGTAGTAGTCATCGGCTGTGCCGTGGATTTCTGCTGTTGTCGTAAGCTCAGATTTTTCGTGCTGTCCCTGCACGTCGTGGTAGTCACAGATTGTGATAAGGCAGGTCATCTTTCCCATCTCTCCATAGCCATAGTGAGAAGTTTGTCGATGAGCTCAGCGTAGGGGACACCTGAAGCAGCAAACATTTTCGGGTACATACTGATTGATGTGAAGCCGGGGATTGTGTTCGGCTCGTTGAGCATTACAAGTCCGTCGGATTTACGTACAAAAAAGTCAACTCTTGCAAGACCGCCGCAGCCGAGTGCCTTGTACGCGTTTCTTGCTGCTGCACGCACTTCCTCGTGCTTCTCGTCAGAAAGTCTTGCAGGAATGTGAAGCTCACTTGCGGGATTTACGTATTTTGCTTCGAAATCGTAGAAATCATTACAGGGAACAACCTCGCCGCATACAGAAGCGACAGGCTCGTCGTAACCCATAACGGCACATTCAACCTCGATGCCGTCGATACCTTCTTCGAGAACGAGCTTTGAGTCTTCTTTGAATGCTTTTTCGATTGCAGCTGCAAGGGATTCTTTATCGTCAGCCTTGCTTACACCTACTGATGAACCTGCATTTGCAGGTTTTACAAAGATCGGGAAACCAAGGTAATCTGCTGCCTTTTCAATGTACTTTTCAGGCTCTTTGCCGTAGTCGTATGAGTTGAAGCCGATCCATTTTGCCTGAGGGATTCCTGCAGCATCGGCAAGAGTATTTGTCATAACCTTATCCATACAGCATGCAGAAGAAAGCATATCACAGCCGACGTAGGGGATACCTGCAACCTGCATAAAGCCCTGAATTGTGCCGTCTTCGCCGTTTTTACCGTGAAGCACGGGGAATGCAACGTCGATACGGATTGTCTTCACTCCGTCAGCCTCAAAAACGAGGATTCCGTGATCATTTCTGTCAGGAGAAATGACTGCTTTTGTGAGGTTTTCTGTGTCCTCAAGCCATTTGTCTTCGGGAAGATTTGCGACGTCACCGTCATATTTGTACCATCTTCCGTCCTTGCTTATGCCGAGCATAATGATGTTGTATTTATCTGCGGGAGTGTTTTCAATAACTGATTTTGCAGACACAACGGACACGTCGTGTTCGCTTGAAACACCGCCAAAAAGGATGAGTGCGTTAAGCATTTTTAATCATCTCCATTTGCATTATTAGACAATTTAACATATTACCATAATTCTTTCTGTAAGTCAAGGAGAATCAAGGGTTTTAAAGGCTTGAAAACCCGAAAATTAATGCAAAAAAAATAGTGACAAATCTACATTTATATGATATAATAAGTCTAATCATTGATAAGAATTACAATTATAGCGTAAGGAGCTTCAGATATGGAAATTAATGCAGTACTTTTATCGATTATCAGAGGTGTTGAAAGCACCATGAATAACAACGGATTTTCTGTTGTTGTTCCGCAGGGCACAGAAAAGGGCAGTCTGCCCGTGACAGAGAAAAACGGATGCACTACCATCCTTTACGGTGGTAAAAAAGGTTCTTCGAAGATCGAAATCTTTGAAGGTAAGATCTCACTTCTCTGCTCGGTTGCCGAAGCAGAAAATGCTGTCGATGAGGACTACAAGAAGGTTACTACAACACTTTTTGATGTAGAAACGGTTGATGACCGTGACATCAAGTATGTCGCAAATGAATTCTGCGACTGTATTAACGATATGTACGGCAAAAAGGATAAGGCTAAGAAGCTTCCGCAGCCTGTTTCAAAGGCTGCAGCAAAGAGCGGCTCTGTTTACTATGACCTCGTAACACTCGGCAGCCGTTTCGTGCAGATCTATCCTGACCTCAAGGATGCCTATAAGAAAAATATCGAGAAATACGGCGAATTCCTTGCTGATGATTTCTTTGTAAATCACGGTAACGAGGTATTCCGTGCAACAGTAAAGAAAAACGATCCTCAGCAGATGAAGAAGCTCTTCAATATGCTCAACGAAGTATACAATGACGGTACAAATCAGGTACAGAGCGTTATCGTTGTGACTATTCTCGGCTCACTTTATGACGATGAGACACTTCTTGCAAACTGCGTTGACTATATGGACGAGATGACGCTTTTCGTAATTGAGACAAATAAGATTCTCAAAAAGTCGTCTTCAACCAGAGCAAAGCTCGAGCATCCACCGCTTTACAAGCCGAAGAAAAAGAAGAAGCCGAGCGCATTTATGAATCAGTTGAACGGAGGTAATTAACCGTGGCGAACGAAGAAAAAATTGAGATTCAGACAGTAACGGCAGATGTTACTGATGAGTCTATGCTTGAAGAGGCGATGAATACTGCGGTTACCGAAGAATACGGCGCAGACCAGATTCAGGTTCTCGAAGGACTTGAGGCTGTTCGTAAAAGACCGGGTATGTACATCGGTTCAACAGGACCCAGAGGTCTTCACCACCTTGTTTATGAGATAGTAGACAACTCTATCGACGAGGCTCTTGCAGGCTTCTGTACTCATATCGAAGTTGAAATTTTACCTGACAATATAATTACTGTCCGCGATAACGGACGTGGTATCCCTGTTGCAATTCACGATAAAATGGGTATTCCGACCCTTACTGTTGTTCTTACTGTGCTTCACGCAGGTGGTAAGTTCGGCGGCAGCGGATATAAAGTTTCAGGTGGTCTTCACGGTGTTGGTTCTTCTGTTGTTAATGCTCTTTCAGAGTGGATGGAAGCAGAGGTTTCACGTGACGGTCACGTTCATTATCAGAAATTCTCACGTGGTAACGCTGTCTGCGATATGAAGGTTATCGGCGATACTGATGCAACGGGTACTCTCATCCGTTTCAAGGCTGACCCTGAAATCTTTACAGAAACAGTCGAGTACGAGTTTGAAGTTCTTGAAAGAAGACTCCGTGAGTCAGCATTCCTCAATGCAGGTCTTTCAATCACTCTTACAGACTCACGTGATCCTGAAAACATTGTTGAGAAGGTTTACTGCTACGAAGGCGGTCTTTCAAGCTTTGTTGAGTATATCAATACAAGCCGTGCACTGACTCCGCTTCACACACCGCCGATTCATTTCTCAATGTCAAAGGATGACAAATACGCTGAAGTTGCAATGATGTACAACGACAGCTACAACGAGGTTATCCTTTCCTTCGCAAATAACGTTAACACAATCGACGGCGGTACTCACGAAACAGGCTTCAAGACTGCTCTTACACGTGTTTTCAATGATTACGGTAAAAAGTACGGCATCCTTAAGGATGGCGATAAAAAGCTTTCAGGTGAAGATGTCAGAGAAGGTCTTACAACCGTTATCAGCGTAAAGCTTACTGAAGCTCAGTTCGAAGGACAGACAAAGGGTAAGCTCGGCAACACTGAAATCACAAGCATCGTATCCGCAATGGTTTACGAAAAGCTTATGACATATTTTGAGGAAAATCCCTCAGTAGCAAAGGCTATCTTTACAAAGGCTCTTGATGCATCAAGAGCAAGAGAGGCTGCAAGAAAGGCACGAGACCTCGCAAGACGTAAGGGCGTTCTTGAAAGCAACTCTCTCCCGGGTAAGCTTGCAGACTGTACTGAAAAGAGTTCTGAATTTACAGAAATCTACATCGTAGAGGGTGACTCTGCGGGTGGTTCTGCAAAGGAAGGCCGTGACAGACAGTTCCAGGCAATCCTTCCCCTCTGGGGTAAAATGCTCAACGTTGAGAAGTCAAGACTTGATAAGGTCATTTCCAACGAAAAGCTTATTCCTGTCGTTACCGCACTCGGAACAGGTATCGGTGACGAATTTGATATTGAAAAGTTAAGATATGACAAAGTCGTTATTATGGCCGATGCCGACGTCGACGGTGCTCATATCAGAACACTTCTTCTCACATTCTTCTTCAGATATATGCGTCCTCTTATTGATACGGGTCACGTGTACCTTGCACAGCCTCCTCTTTTCAAGATCAGTAAGGGCAAGAAGTTTGCATACGCTTTCTCTGACGAAGAAAGAGATGAAAAAATTGAAGAATTAGGCGGCAGCTGTGATATCCAGCGTTACAAAGGTCTTGGTGAAATGGATCCCGAACAGCTCTGGGAAACAACTATGGACCCGAAAACAAGAATTATGCTTCGCGTAACTCTTGAAGACGCAATGGAAGCAGACGAAACCTTCTCAATCCTTATGGGTGATAAGGTTGAGCCGCGACGTGAATTTATTGAAAAGAACGCTAAATACGTTCAGAATCTTGACGTATAAGAAAGGAGGAAGATTGAACAATGGCTAAAGAAATTCCACACGAGAGCGAAGAGTTCAAGGCCAATCTGGAAAACACCAGAATATATAACGTAGACATCAATAAGGAAGTAAGAAAATCTTTCCTTGACTACTCAATGTCAGTTATCGTTTCCCGTGCACTTCCGGATGTACGCGACGGTCTTAAACCCGTTCATCGCCGTATTCTCTACACGATGTATGAGAACAATCTTACTCCGGACAAAGCATACCGTAAATGTGCTGACACCGTCGGTTCTGTTCTCGGTCGTTACCATCCTCACGGTGACGCTTCCGTTTACGATGCGATGGTTCGTCTTGCACAGAGCTTCTCGATGAGATATACTCTCGTTGACGGTCACGGTAACTTCGGTTCAATTGACGGCGACCCTGCTGCTGCTTACCGATATACTGAGTCAAGAATGAGCAAGATGGCTCTTAAAATGCTTACTGATATCGACAAGGATACAGTTGATTTCACGACAAACTATGACGACAGACTCAAAGAGCCGACGGTGCTTCCGTCACGTTTCCCGAATATTCTCGTAAACGGTTCAATGGGTATTGCCGTTGGTATGGCGACTAACATCCCCCCGCACAACCTCAAGGAAGTTATTGACGGTATGTGCTGTCTTATTGATAACCCTGATGCAACTCTTGATGACCTTATGGAGCATATCAAGGGACCCGACTTCCCGACAAACGGTATCATTATGGGTCGTTCGGGAATCCGTGCAGCTTATGCAACGGGACGTGGCAAGGTTATCGTAAGAGCGAGAGCAGAAATTGTCGAAAAGAAAAACGGCAGATTCGAAATAAAGGTTACGGAAATTCCGTACACAGTAAATAAAGCAAGACTTATCGAAAGCATTGCAGACCTTGTTAAGGATAAGAAAATCGAAGGTATCTCAGATATCAACGACTATTCATCAAAAGCAGGTATGCATATTTCAATCGACCTCAAGCGTGATGCAAATCCGCAGGTTGTTCTCAATCAGCTTTATTCTTACACACAGCTTCAGACAACATTCGGTGTAATTATGATTGCCATCGTTAACGGTGAGCCGAAAATTCTTACACTCAAGGATGTTTTAAGAAATTATATCGACTTCCAGCAGGAGGTTGTCACAAGACGTACACAGTTTGACCTCAAAAAGGCTCAGGACAGAGCACACATCCTTGAAGGCTTGCTTACAGCTCTTGATTTCATCGACGAGGTTATCAACATCCTTCGTGCATCAAAGAGCATCAATGAAGGTAAGGAGGCTCTTATGGAGCGCTTCGGTCTTGATGATGTTCAGGCACAGGCTATCGTGCAGATGCGTCTTGGTCAGTTGACAGGTCTTGAAAGAGTCAAAATTGAGGATGAACTCGGCGAACTCAAAGAGAAAATCGCTTACTTCCTTGATCTTCTTTCAGATGAAGCAAAGCTTCTCGGCGTTGTTAAGAGCGAGGCTCTTGAAATTGCTGACAAGTACGGTGATGACCGTCGCACTGAGATTATGAATGTTTCAGGTGAGGTTGACATCGAAGACCTTATCCCCGAAGAAACCTGCGTATTTACATTCACAGACTTCGGTTACATCAAGCGCATCCCGATGACAGAGTATCAGACTCAGCGTCGAGGCGGACGTGGTGTCAAGGGTCTTACAAGAAGAGAGGACGATATCGTAAGAACGATGTTTACTGCATCAACTCACGACTTCATTTCATTCTTCACAACCAAGGGACGCACATTTAAGCTCAAGGGCTATGAAATCCCCGAAGGTTCAAGAACAAGCAAGGGTATGAATATCGTCAACCTTCTTCCTCTTGAAGCAGACGAAAAGGTATCTTCAATGATCCGTTTCACAGCTATGGACGAAGAAACAGGCTACCTTTGTATGTTTACACGAAACGGTATCATCAAGCGTTCAAGTCTTGATGAATATAAATCAATCCGCCGTGCAGGTGTTCTTGCAATCACTCTTGATGAGGGCGACGAGCTTGCATGGGTAACAACAACAACGGGTAACGATGATCTCATCGTTGCAACAAAGAAGGGTATGTGTATCCGTTTCAATGAAAACGATGCACGTCCTATCGGCAGAACAGCACGTGGTGTTAAGGCAATCGAGCTCAAAGACGGTGACGAGGTTGTCGGAATGACAGTTGTTGAGGAAGGCAAGACAATCCTTACTGTCAGCGAAACAGGCTACGGCAGAAAGAGTGACTTTGATAATTACCGTGTTCAGTCAAGAGGCGGTAAAGGTCTTATCAACTACCACGTTGAAAAATACGGCGACATTGCTGCAGTTACATCTGTCAGCGATGATGACGATATTATTCTTATTGCATCTGACGGTATTATCATCCGTATTCCCGCAGACGGAATCAGCACATTTGCACGTCCGTCAAAGGGTGTCCGTGTAATGAGAGTTACAGAGGGCGAAAAGCTTATCACGATCACTCCCGTACAGCATGAGGATGCAGAAGAAACCGCTGAAGTAGCAGAGGGCGAACAGGCACCGGCTGAGTCAGCACAGGAAAAGGAAATATAAAGCAAAAGGATGAGAGGTTTGTTGAAGAAAAGGATGAGAGGTTTGTTGAAGGTAACTAAGCAAACAAATGGAAAAAGAATCAAGCCTGAAGCTAATAGGTTTTATGATATCTGTACTTTTATTATAGTTTTTGTTTCTACGGTGTGTGTTTCTCTGAATGTCGAATTGTTTAGTGACGATTTTACCTATAAGCAGGCAGGTGTCTGCAACTTTGCTCAGATAATAGAATTTCTAAAATGGCATATAACTAGTTATAATGGAAGAACACTAATTCATTTTATGGAAATGATGACACTCAGATATGATTTCGGGTTTTTCGTATGGAAACTTTTTACAGGTTTATTAGTTTATGCTTTTTGCTTTGTAAGCTCAAGAATTATAGCTAAAGACAAGTCGGATTATGCAAAAACAATTCTGTTATCGGCATTGTGCTTCTTTGGAGTCAATCCGTGCATTTGGAATGAATCCGTTTTTTGGGTTTCAGGATCGTTTAATTACTTTATACCTACTATAATGTTTATTGGGTTGATGCTTTTAGTAAGGCATAAACCTGATTCGAAATGGATTTTTCTGATTTGCTTTATCTGCGGAGCAACTACCGAACAGGTTGGAATGATGACCTTTGGTTTTTTTGTGATTCTGTTGCTTGAGCACATTGTTAGGACACGAAAAGTATCACTCAGATACCTGTTTTGCTGCTTGATATCTGCTACAGGATATGCTACCGTTTTATTCGCTCCCGGCACCTCTTCCAGAGTAGAAACACAGAATGAAGTTACTGCTAAAGTGCTGATAGAAAATATTATTACAATTTTTCAGGAAAATTGGTTTGGAAACACTAATCTTTTTACTATGGTTATACCTACTACAATCCTGATCAGTTATTTAGTTCTGAAGTACAGAAAAACAAACAAGATTCTGACAAAATCTATCGTACCGTCAGTTGTGGTTTTATGGCTTTTGACAATTTTTAACATAGGTGTTAAAGGTATATCTGTGTTAAATGAAGTTTTAGGTCTCAATATAACATTTTCGCAAAGAATCAATATGATATTTTTTGTGTTGTGGTTACTTTATGTGTTTGTCTATTTTGCGATTTTTCTTTCAGCAACAGTTTTGATATATAAGCAAAAATCAGATGTTATGCCGTTTATGTTTTTTGTTTTAGGCTTCGGCTCGCAGATCATGATGTCTGTAGCAGGAAAGAGCTATTTCAGAACTTGTTTACCTATGCTGTTTATGATTATACTTTTTGAGGTTTATTCAGCGTCTATGCTGATTGAAGATATCAAAAATACCGCTTTTGTTAAAAAGATTAAATTTTTAAACGGCAAAAGAGTTATGATTCTTGCGATGGCATTGTTGGTATGCTTATGTGCTGTTTTTGTTGTTTTTGCTATTCCGAATCTTTATAACACAGAAGAACACAAAGTTGGTATGGAAATAGTTGCTTTGAGCGATGAAGAACTAAAGGATTTTACAGACGGTTTGGATGAAGCGTATATAAAATATTATTCAAATCCAGAATCAGACTGGAACAGAAGAAAAGATATAATGGATTTTTCAAAATATTAAATGGAGGTATAATATGAACATTGCGATTATTGCTCACGATGCGAAAAAAGAACTTATGACCCAGTTTTGCATTGCGTACTGCGGTATTCTGAGCCGTCACAAGCTTTTTGCAACAGGTACAACAGGTAAATTGGTAGCTGATGCAACAGGTCTTGATATTGTAAGATTTTTGTGCGGCGCTCAGGGTGGAGACCAGCAGATTGGATCACTCATTGCTTGTAATGAGATTGATATGCTTCTTATTTTCAGCGACCCGCTTGACCCGAAAGAGCACGAGCCTAATGTAAACAGTTTGCTTCGTATCTGTGACGTGCATAATGTACCTGCTGCTACAAATATTGCTACAGCAGAAGCGCTTATCCACAGCCTTGACAGAGGCGACCTCGATTGGAGAGAAATCGTTAATCCGAAGCACTGATCAAATTAAAAAGTATTATCTGAATAACCACCGATTTTGCTTTAAAAAGTCGGCGGTTATTCGGCACGTTTATCGACAGATTGTTTGTCGGTATTTTAAGGAGAATTTTTATGGCACTTATAACAAAGGCTGTCAAGGGAACACTTGATGTTTTGCCGGCAGACAGCCACAAAAACCAGTTTGTGGAAAGAACTGTGCTTGAAATTGCAAACGAGTTCGGCTTCAGAGAGATCAGAACTCCCGTTTTTGAGCATACTGAGCTTTTCACCCGTTCAGTCGGTGATACGACTGACGTTGTTCAGAAAGAAATGTACACATTTGAAGACAAGGGCGGACGTTCAATAACTCTTCGTCCTGAGGGCACAGCAGGTGCAGCGAGAGCTTTCCTTGAGCACGGCCTTACTAACGAGGCTATGCCGCAGAAGGTAAGCTATGTCACATCCTGCTACCGTTATGAAAAGCCTCAGGCAGGAAGACTTCGTGAATTCCATCAGTTCGGAATTGAGTGCTACGGCACAGCATCACCTGCAGCTGATGCAGAGGTTATTTCTGTTGCAAATGAAGTTTTCGGTTTCCTCGGAATTGACAGAATCCGTCTTGAAATAAATTCAATCGGCTGTCCGAAATGCCGTAAGGAATATCACACTGCACTCAAGGCTTATTTTGAATCACGTAAGGATGAGCTTTGCGGTACTTGTCTTGACAGACTCGACAGAAACCCGATGAGAATCCTTGACTGTAAGAGTCCTGTCTGCCACGAAATTGCGGCAGATGCTCCGATCATTCTCGATTTCCTCTGTGATGAATGTAAGGATCACTTTGAAAAGGTTAAGATGTACCTTGATAATATGAGTATTTCTTACGAAGTCAATCCGCACATCGTACGTGGTCTTGATTATTACACAAGAACAGTATTCGAGTTCCTCACAGATTCTCTCGGCGCACAGAGCGCTGTCTGCGCAGGCGGACGTTATGACGGACTCGTTGAAGAAATCGGTGGACCTCACGTCCCGGCTCTCGGTTTCGGTATGGGTATCGAAAGACTTCTTCTTTTGCTTGAAGCACAGGGAATCAAGCTTCCTGAAGCAAAGAAGTGTGAAATATACATTGCAAACATCGGTGAAGAAGCTTCAGTGAAAGCAGCAGCAATGGCAACTGAGCTTCGTCAGTCAGGTATGTTTGCTGAGTTTGATGTTGTCGGACGTTCACTCAAGGCTCAGATGAAGTACGCTGATAAGATCGGTGCTCGCTTCACAACCGTAATCGGTGAAGATGACATCAAGGCAAATATTGCAAAAGTTAAAAATATGCAGACAGGTGAAGTTACTGAACTTGCAATTGATGATTTTGCTGATACATTTATGGAGCTTTCACTTCAGAATGCAGCAAATGATTTGCAGGACTTGGTAAGCAACTCCGAAGCAATTGATTTAAGCAAATTTTTGGGAGGCATAATGTAATGGATTTTATGACAGGTTTGAAGCGCACAGATTACTGTGGCGACCTCAGAATTACAGATGCAGGTAAAGAAGTAACTGTTGCAGGTTGGGTACAGCGTCAGCGTGACCTTGGCGCACTCATCTTCATTGACCTTCGCGACAGAACAGGTATCGTTCAGCTTGCATTTGACGAAAACACAGACAAGGAAATTTTCGAAAAGGCATTCGCTGCAAGAAGTGAATTTGTTCTTATGGCAAAGGGTATTGTCCGTGAACGTTCTTCAAAGAACAAGGATATTCCGACAGGTGAAATTGAAATTGACGTAAAGGATCTCAGAGTTCTCGGCAAGAGTGAAACACCTCCGTTCGAAATCATCGAAAACTGCCAGACATCAGAGCTTACAAGACTTAAGTACCGTTATCTCGACCTTCGCCGTCCTGACTTGCAGAAGAATATCATTATGCGTCATAAGATCTGCAAGATCACACGTGACTACTTCGACGAGAACGGCTTCATCGAAATCGAAACACCGATTCTTATCAAATCAACTCCCGAAGGCGCAAGAGACTTCCTTGTTCCCAGCCGTATCCATAACGGAACATTCTACGCTCTTCCGCAGTCACCTCAGCTTTACAAGCAGCTTTCAATGGTAGCAGGTTTTGACAGATATATGCAGATCGCACGTTGCTTCCGTGACGAAGACCTTCGTGCAGACCGTCAGCCTGAATTCACACAGATCGACCTTGAAATGTCTTTTGTTGATATGGAAGACGTTCTTGCGATCGGTGAAGGCTATATGAAGAGAGTTTTCAAAGAGGCTCTCGGCGTCGAAATCGAAACTCCGATTCCTCGCCTTACTTATAAGGAGTCAATGGACCGTTACGGTTCAGACAAGCCCGATACACGTTACGGTATGGAGCTTTATGACCTCAGCGATCTTGTTAAGGATTGCGGCTTCGGTGTATTCAGCGGCCCTGTTGCAGAAGGCGGCTCAGTCCGAGGTATCACTGCAAAGAATGCTGTTTCAACTCTTACACGTAAAGAGATCGATAAGCTCACAGAAATGGTGCGCGGCAGTGGTGCAAAGGGTCTTGCTTGGGTAAGACTTAACGAGGATGGCACAATGGCATCTTCTTTCGCAAAGTTTATGACAGAGGATGAGATGAAGGCTATCCTTGACAGAGCAGATGCAAAGGCCGGCGACGTTGTTCTTATCATCGGTGACGTTAAGAATTCTATCGTTTATTCAGTTCTCGGTGCACTCCGTCAGGAAGTTGCAAAGAAGCTTGATATCATTCCTAAGGATAAGTTCAACCTTCTCTGGATCACAGAATTCCCGTTCTTCGATTGGGACGAGGATGCACAGACATGGGTTGCAATGCACCATCCGTTCACATCTCCTATGGACGAGTGCCTTGAATACCTCGAAACAGACAAGGCTCAGGTAAGAGCTAAGGCTTATGACCTTGTTCTTAACGGTGTTGAGCTCAGTTCAGGTTCAATCCGTATCACAAACCCTGACCTCCAGAAGAGAATGTTCACACTTCTCGGTCTTTCTGATGAGGAAGCATATGCAAAGTTCGGCTACCTTACAGATGCATTCAAGTACGGCGCACCGCCTCACGGTGGTATGGGTATCGGTCTTGACCGTCTTGTAATGCAGATGCTTGGTTGCGAGAGCCTTCGTGATGTTGTTGCATATCCGAAGGTACAGAATGCAAGTGAGCCGATGACAGAATGTCCGGCACCTGTTGATACAATTCAGCTCGACGAGCTCGGAATTGCACTCAAGGCAAAGGAAGACTAATATATTATAGTATAATAAAAAAGAGCAATTCAGCGATGAATTGAAATGATATAGTGATAGTAGACACTAAAAAAGTGTCTGCTATCATTTTTTATGTTAAGATAAAGAAAAGGAGATGAAAGATATGAGTAGACCAAAAGGTGGGACAAACAAGAGTCATACAAAAGAAGAAAAACTTAGAA
>JAXJUJ010000106.1:0-43289 GCA_036309125.1 Acutalibacteraceae bacterium
ATTGACAAGCATCTGCGAAAAGGCCGTGTAAGAGTCGCCATTGAGGGTGGAAGTGCAAGCGGTAAGACAACTCTCAGTAGAATGCTGTATGAAATTTACGGATGTACGGTTTTTCATACAGATGATTTTTTCCTTCGTCCTGAACAAAGAACTACAGAAAGATATACGGAGACGGGCGGCAATTTTGACCGTGAACGCTTTCTTGAAGAAGTTCTGATTCCTCTCAGCAACAATGATATCATCAGTTATCGCAGGTTTGACTGTACTGAAATGAAGCTTCAGCCGGCAACGGAAGTCAGACCCGGAAAGCTGACAATAGTCGAAGGTGCATACTCGATGCACCCTGAGCTTGCTGGGTTTTATGATTTTTCCGTATTTCTTGACATACCTTCTGATTTGCAGAAAAAACGAATTATGAAGCGTAATTCTCCTCAAATGACAGAACGCTTTTTCAATGAATGGATACCCCTTGAAAAGACATATTTTGAAGCTACACAAGTGGAGAAAAGATGCGATATGTGTATCCACATCTGCTTCTGAAAAAACAAGCGACTATCTTATGATAGCCGCTTTATTTTTTTCATATACTATTTTAGTGATTACTGAACATAATGAGCTTATCGTCTGAGGTCAGCTCAACCTTGATATCTGCCTGATCATCGCTGAACAGCACCATCTGTGTTTCGTCTCTGACGTAGCCGAGAACAATCGTCGGATTCTGCTTATCCTTAGGAATAGAATCATCAATTGAGCCGTTGTAAACTGCTCTGACAAACTGATCTGCCGTCGTCGGCTTCGGTACTTCATCAAAGAATCTGCTGACTTTCTTTATGTAGATTTCTTTACTGTCATAAACACCGTCAGCATCCTCTTCATCGTCATAGGTAAGAATATCTGTATAGAAGTCAAACAATGCTTCCTTCTCACCTATCTGCGTGATCATCTTACTGATGTATCTGTTACTGATAACGACGTTATTGACACTGTAGCTGTTGACGACGTCATAGTGCTTCGGATCGATAATCTCAACAATCACGTCGATAGACGACGGATCAAAGCCCGGAATAGTCTTCACCTTGTGATTAACTATGTCCTGAACATAAATGAGGTTAGCAAGTGCATTTGCGTCAACGTCTTCGTTAACAGCTGCGTCATCTGAAAGAATCAGGACCGTAGTATCCTCTGTATTTGAGGTAACAAACTTATCGATTGTATCGCAAATGAGATCTTTTTCATAGATTTCTGCAGCAACCTTATCGATTACAAACGGATACTTTTCATAATAATCCATCTTTTCCAGATGTTTCTTATCGTCAATTACAACTACACGAACAATCTGCTCGTCACTGTTTTTATATCCCCACTCACTGTTGAATGACTGGAAGCCCTTCATAATTTCCTCGCAACGGGTATTATGTCCGAGAATGATTATGTTTTTACGTTCAATCCAGTAGTTTTTATTCAGCTTGACACTATAGTTGGTGTCTTCAACAGGAGTCTCTTTGTAAATATCGCTTGTCGAAGCTGTTGAATAGTAGAAATACTCCTTGTCTTCGCTCTTCATACTTGTAAGAGGAAGCGAATGTCTGTGGGTTTTAAGGTAAGAGCTGATGTATTCCCTCTCATCCTTGACAGGATGCTCTTCAGAATAGAATGCAGCACCCTTGTTTGAAAACAGCTCTCTGTATGCAAGGTTAAGCTCAGGCATAAGTGAAAACTGTGAAAGAAGATGTCCGAGAATCTGATTGACTCGTACGGGAACAATATTACACTTGCCATCAACCTCTTTGTAAGCGATGATTTTATCTACAAGTGAAGCTGTCCAGTCATCCGTAATCTCAACGATGATTTTCTGATTGTCAGCTGAGCTTTGGGCGGCAGTAATGTCTGCAACCTGCATAAGAGTCTTCACTGTCTGTGAATTACCTTTTCCCTGAGAATCCAGAGTTTCTTTCATCTCAAACTTGCATACTGAGTTGTTGATATCGTTTCCGAGGATGATAATCATTCTCGCTTTGTCAAGGGAGATATCCATCAACTGCTTTGAAGAGAAAATGTCACCTTCACGAACGATTACAGTGACCTTTTTCTTGCTGAAAGAATGCTTACGCTTGTAGAAAAAGCTACTGAGAAATCCCATATTTTCACAATGCTGAGCTACCTCGGCATTTTCTTTTGCTACAGTGTCGGCAATTCGCTCGTTGATTTCTTTCTCGATTTCATTTTTACGGGAATCCACAAGGACGACAACCTTCTGCTTTGAATCGCAGTACAGAAGGTCGTTGATTATCTCAGAAGCTCTGGTATTCCAATTGAGTATAACTGAATGATCGTATATCTTCAGTCTTCTCGAACCGGCATTTGCACTTTCAATAAAGCTTGAAATGTAGTTTGTAACGTAACCGATAACCGCACCCGTGAAGCTGATCATACCCACAAGCACGATTCCGAGACATATCACAACGACAGCAACGCCCGTTGTGCCTATATCACTGACTACAAACTGAATACAGCCTGCATCAAGTATCATAGTTATCGTACAGAAAGCTGCCTCAAAAAAACCCATCTTTTCTGTTCCCGAAAGTGACAGGTTGCTGATAACTGCTGCCGAAAGCACAAGGAAAACAACATTGAATAAAAATATCGCAGCCAGAACCATCTGTCCCGGATTTTTCACCAGCTGAATGTTTATCCATTCTCTTATTTTTTTCATTCTATCTTACCTTTCCGAAAGTTTTCAGTCGATTAAAAACATCAGATCATCTTTAAAAGCATCATAAATCCTGTAAGAGCAAACAGGAAGCCGAAGTTGTACAACGAGAACATTCCTATGTAATAGCCTGTTTTGCCCGGATTATGCTTGACATACTCTCTGAAGGTTATGAGACTTGCAAGAGAAGCTATCAGAGTGCCTACGCCACCAATATTTACACCTACCAGCAAATCTTTGTAATTTTCCGTAAACTGTGACAGCAGGATAGCTGACGGTACATTACTGATGCACTGGCACGAAGCAACGCTGAAAAGCAACGTGCTTTTTTCGAGAAGCATTGAAAAAAGATTTCTGACCGCATCAATTCTCGCCATATTTCCTGCAAAGATGAAGAAAAATACAAAAGTGAACAAAAGACCGTAGTCTACCATCTTCAGTGCTTTTCTGTCAACTATCATAAGCACTACGGGAATTACGATGAGTCCTATCCAGTACGGAATACCTCTGAACACTATAACTATTGAAAGTGCAAACAGAATGAGATACAGTACCGTCTTCTTCGGATCGAGGTTGATTTTCTCATCCGAAAGGCTCAAAGGTTCGGGTTTTACGAAAATAATACAGCAGAGTGTTATGACTATAACCGAAAAAACAAACGGCGGTGCCATAATACCCATAAACTCAAGATTCGGAATTTCGTACTTGGTATACAGGTACAGGTTCTGAGGATTGCCGAACGGTGTCAGCATACCGCCGAGATTTGCAGCGATATTCTGCATTATGAAAGTGAAAGCCATATACTTTTCCTTGCCTGTCGTCGTCAGCACAAAGTAGCCGAGAGGCAGGAAGGTAAGCAACGCCATATCGTTCGCAATAAGCATTGAACCTATGAATGTTATGTATACCAGAGCAAGTATGCTCATTCGTGCGGTCTTGAAAAGCTGAACTACCTTTCTCGCCAGCATATAGAAGAAGTTGATATTTTTCAGAGCGCATACAACTGCAAGAACGCAGAAAAGACAGGTCAGCGTTTTGTAGTCGAAGTAACCTAAATACTCTTTATCAACCGGCACAATTATGCTTGTGACTATCGCAGCAAGTAAAGCTATACAAGCAACTGCGTTCTTTTTTATAAAAGAACGGAATTTACCTCCGAACGAGGCTTCCTTAGTAACATTTTCCATCAGTCATTTTCCTTCTCTGACATTCTTGCTTCACGGATGCCGTCATCGGCATACAAAAGTAATTAGACCAATACAGTCGCCGCACAAGGCGGCAACTGTACAATTTCTTTATCAGAATAAATCTTTCTTATACTCGTCAAGAGTCTTGCCGAGAGCGAGAGAAATAGCGTGCTGCTTTTCAGCACATTCTTCACAGATAATCTGCTCGTCATCTGTCATCATATCCTCGAGCATATTAGGCTCATAACCTGCACCTACGAAAAACTTATCACAGTCATCACAAGTGTGTGCAAGTTTCGGAACAAATATAATTCCTGCTACAACAATAACAGCAACTACTACCAAAGAAATAATCTTTTTCATACTTGATTTTCTCCTTTTATTGTCTTCCCGTCCCCGACAAGAAGTCAGGGACGGATTTGATTTTTACATCTTCTTTACATAAAAAGCCATTGTCAGCTTGTCATCACGGACTGAGTACATAAAGCTTGTGTTCAGCCTTACGTTTGCCTTCAGACCTGCGAACTGAACAGCTTCACGGAACTTGTTGCCATCTACCAGATGTCTTTTTGCCTCATTGAAAACCTCAGGAGAGCCGAACTTGAACGATATATCAAGTCTGTCCTGTCTGACGCTTTCGCACACGATAGATTTCACTCTGTCAAAGTCATACTTTTCAAAGAACAAACCGTGTCTTCTGTGATAGTTGCATTTTGTTGCTGTACACTCGGGAAGCGGCAGCTTGTTCTCGGGAGTGTGTGACTCCAGCTGCAGAAGCTCCTTCGTGGTGATACAGAAGCAGTCATAATTAACTGCATCGGTCTGATTCTTTTCCTTCTTTGTGTCAGAGCCGTCACCCCATGTGACATCAAGGTGATAGTAATCACCCTCAAGCTTTATGAGGTTCCATGCATGAGTGTCGCTCGTGACGTATGTACACTCTATTCCGCACTGATTGAGAAGATACTGCATAGCCTTTGCATAACCTGCACAAACAGCCTTTTTGTTTACAAAAACGCCGTAGATTGATCTCAGATCATCAGCCACATCCGGAGTAACTGTTGTTTTCTTCTGACGTTCAAGACCGATAGTATCGTAGTCAACAAGCTTAATGATATTTTCGTAGATATGAAGCGTAGCCTCGTAGTCACTCATCATATCTGTTATTGATGTCATAAATGCTTTTGTCGCTACTTCGATCTTCTCCTGACGCTTTGTCGCCTCTTCCTTTGTCAGACAGTATGTAAGCTCAATCCTGCTGACAATGCGGGTCTTTGTATCAAAGTAGAATGTAGCTCCGTGCTGGAACCAGAAGAGTTCGGGATGATCCCTCTGGATATAATCCACTATCTTCTGACACTGTGCTTCCGTAACAGAAGATAATCCTTTGACTTCAGGTGCAAAGGCATTGACAGCCTCAAGCACTATGTCATAGACATTTCTTTCTTCCGCATTCAGAACACTGTATGCGTATCTGTTGACAGCTCCGGGTCTGCGTTCTTTCGGACCCTTCACCGCAGTTTTACGGGTCGGAATCTTTCTGTCTGCTGACGGAGGCTCGGGATTGATGTCGCCCGGGTTAATTCCGTTTGTAGGCATTCTCACGGTCAGCGGTCCGCAATATTCGGGATCAAGCGGAGTATCGCCCTTCATAAACGGAGTCATCTTAGTGATGACAGTACCTAATGAGAACGGATAGTTTGCACGGTATCTGAGGAAGCCGTGTCCGTACTCATCGTCGCGGTAAGACGTGATTATCTCTTCACGTTTTGCCGTTGCAGGTTCATTGAGAAGATAAGCATACTGGATTTCAACCCATTTTGCCATACCTTCGTAAATTTCCAGACGCATTCTTCTGCCGTACTTTTTACGGATATCCTTATCATTCCAGTTGATGTACTGCCAGATGTGAGTAAGCTCGTGAGCCATAGTAAGCATTGAAGCCATTCTGGGAGAGCCGTTTTCAACCATCAGTGTATAGCCGTTTTTGTCGTTGATAGCTACACCGAGTACTCTGCCGTCACGTGCGGGAGTAGGAATGAAAGCCTTGCCAAGACGCTTGTGTAAGGTCTTGGAGTTAACCATTTCAACTCTGATACCTGCATTGATACGGATTCCGAAGAAAGATTCCATATTTCTCTTGACATCGTCAAAAATCTTACGGAATTCCTCTGCAGTCTTGATAGCTGTTCTGCCGCAGTTAAGGCATCTGTCACGACCGTCAGCGAGAGTTTCATACTCGACGCCGAAGATTTCAGTGCCGCAGAAGTCACAGTATCTTGCATCAGGTTTGCCGGGCTTATATGTTGCCTCAACGTAATCGGCTATCTTCTTACCTTCACGTGCCTGCTTGAGCGAATTACGCTTGAGTCCAAGCTCTGAAAGGTACTCAAGTGTGCCTGAAAGATCGATAAATGCAGGTTCGCAATCCCTGCCGTAAAGCATATAGTAGCTCTCGTGGTACGGTTTCTTTTCTGTTGCGAAAAGATCGCACACGTCACTGTCAGCTTCCATAGTTTCCGGTTCATCGGGAAGCGGCATTTCTGCTGTTTCTGCGGGTTCGGTCACAGTGCCTTCGCTCTGCGGCTGATCGTCGGAAACAGGTGCTTCTTCGGGTACTTCAGGTGCCGTAACTTCGTCCTCAGGAATTTCGGTATCAGGTGTCTGAGTATCGATAACCTCCTCAGGTGCTTCGGGCGGAACCTGTGGGTCTTCTTCGGGTGTTTCTTCAGGGATTTCTTCACCTTTTTTCGGCTTTTTCCTGAAGAGACCTTTGATTTTATCTGCGAATTTCTTAAATCCGCGTTTGATTCGTGCAAAGAATCCATTCTTCTCCTCAGGCTCTTCCTCTTCAGGCTCACCGAAAATAACGGGAGGCTGCGGATCGGGCGGAGGATTGAGGCTTTCTTCGAGTTTTTCCATATGCCAGTCAAGATAATCGTGAATGATACTGAAAATTCTCTGAAGGTTTCTTTCCACTGCTACAGTCAGACCGAGGTCGAGCTGGCTGTCTTCAATGATATAGATCGCATTTTTGCTGATTTCACAGCCCTCACCCTTGACAGTATATGTAAGCGGTCTGTCGTTCTCTGTCTCAGAGATGAACGCGTCATCAGTTACTGCACAGATGTAAGCGTGATTTTCTGCAAAAATAGTCTTGAAAATCTCATTGAAAAGTACTGCTACCGTGTAACGGATATTATCGTTGAGTCTGCCGTCAAAATCAGGAAGCTCTATACGGATAATCTCTTTGTTTTTGTATACACGTTCAGGGATACCGTTTTTCGCACCCTCAAACGAAATACATTTCGCGGTAGAGAAATCGTTGTATTTTTCCATTCTGTAGTAGCCGGGAGTGGTGACACTGATGTCTGCAAACTCCTTGACCACTTTCATACCTGAAATATCCTGCTGAGCACCGATTCTCTCAGAGGGTTTTACGCCGCGGATTACATACTCACGGATCTGTCTGTATGTCGGACGACCGTTGATGTGATCAGCTGCACGGCGGACAAGAATCTGTCCGTCTGCCGTAAGATACTGCATTTCGTAGTACTTACCACCGAAAGTAAAGAACTGACCAGGCAGGTATTTCTGATAAATGTGTCCGCTGAGCTCAGCGCCCAGGTAGTAACGCTGACCCTTTTCATCTTCAGCAACGTATCCTGCACTGCGAAGGTCTGAAACACACTGCTTAAGGAAATCAGGCTCAACTACGGTGTAAACGATTTCTCCCTTACCCTTTTTGATATTGAACGTGTCTTCCTCATTGATGATATCGTGTGTCCACTCGACTCCGTCGATAACGAGAGGCTTCTCATAAACCTCCTCAACTGCTGCGGCATAATCCTCGGAGAATTTTGTCGTTTCAGAAACATCTGAATAACAGTTGTAAATCTCGTACCAGAGCTGCTTTTTGAGATCAAAAACATTGATTCCTATAAGCGAAAGCTCCTTGCTGAGTGTTTCTGCACTTACGGGGTAAGTGCTCATCATAAGCACGAGTCTCAGGATTGTATTGCGGTTACTTCTCGTATAGTCTGCCACTATATTCGGTATAGCCTTTGCATCAGCTTCAAAGATTGAAGCATTGTCTGCCATATAATGCTTCAGGAGATATTCCTGTGAAATTATATTGATAAAGCCCTGTTCAGTGGTTCTTGTAGAGAAGTCGCGAAGAATTTCAAACATATTACATGACTCATCTTCGACTGTCATATAGCTGTTTTTCTCAACCTCTGCACTCCAGAGGTTTGATGAAGTGATAAAGCAGGCATCCATAGCCTCCTGACTTGTAGGCATACTTGCATATTTTGTCAGGTCATAGTAGTACTGCTTATCAATCCATCTGATATCTGTTACGGGGAAAGCTTCACCACCGTACCATTTAACCTTTGAAACCTGGTTTTTAAGTGCGGCAAAGGAAAGCTCTGTTCCGAGACCGAGATATCTGGAAATATTCGGCACAAGGCGGTGATGAAGATACTCTCCGTCCGCCTCCCAGCACATATGTGATGAGGTGCCGAGATGTTTCTTTGTTGCAGAAACTTCAGTAATGCTTGTCATAAGAATATGTGACATAGCGTCGATAAGACCGTCACAGTTTTTATCGCACATACAGTAAACGATATTTTTATCCTCTGTATCGCGACATTTTTTAACAAGCAGGTTAAGTCCGATCTGTGCTGTAGAGATAAGCTTTGACGGTTCAATGATGACTACAAAGCCTACTTTTTCGAGGAACTCTGAATTTGCATTGTGAAGATCTATGTTAAGCACATCAGATCTTGTGATAATACCAATGTCGAGATCCTGCTCATCTGAACTGAGTTTACCTGCGCTCCACATATACGGCACATTAGTTACTGCTTCTATACCCTTTTCAATCCACTCTGTGATGTCGTCCTCAATCGAATGTCTGCCGAGGATAACAAGAACCTTCTGATGATTAAGAAGTACATTGTTCATCGGGTAGAAGGCATACGGAATAAGGTCGTTGTAGAAAGGATTGTTGAAAAGGACACTCTTGCCGTTGAGCATATTGAGTGTAGAATTGAGATAATTGTGATCAATGCTGAAGCCTGTTCTGTTGAGCTTATCTACATAAGATGCAAAGCAGGCAATCTTCTGATCTTCATCCCTCTCAAGCTCTCTGATGATATCGTCCGTAGTCACATCATACGCCAGAGCATTGTTGATGCTTGTGTTTTCCGTAAGCAGCTTGTCACCGAAAACTGAGCGAAGGAATTTTCTGAGAAGTGAATAGTTCACTATCTTGTATGCATCTTCATCCTCGCCGAGGATGTCTTCCGAATATTCACGCTTTGTAGTGCCGTCGAGGTAGAAGTACAGCTCACCTACAATGAGAATTCCGAACACCGGATAGAAAACTGACTCCATAAGTCCTTCATAGTAGAACTTTCTTGTCACAATCATCAGAATTGCGGAAAGCACAACCGCACTGTAATAGAAAACCTTGAAAAGGCTTCTGGTCTGCACGTAATTTTCCTTGATACACCACTTGTTTTTCTCAGGAAAATACTCGTAGAAATTTTCTGCTACCTTTGTATGAAGATTTCCTTCTGTCTTCACTGCTTTTCCGATGATACGTATGCAGATCTTTTTGACAAAAAGATATACAAGAATCATCACGGTATTTGAAATGAAGAAAATCCAGAAGTGCAGGTTCAGCTCTGCCAATGCAGAACGGATCGTACTTGCGATTTGTGTAAAGACACTGCCGATCTGTGCGGGCATCCACGTAAAGGCACCCAGTGAAGCGATCCATTTCGGTATGTTTTCAATCAGCTTTATGAGCCAGTCATTGATGTGATCCATCAGCAACATAGTCACAAAAACATACACAAGTGTAATTACGGGCATCGGGAACTGTTTGCTTCGCTCTGTCTTCGGCAGATTGACCTTACAGCTCACTATACAAAGGATCAGGAAGGGAAGAATTGCCAGAAACATCTTTATTATATTAAGTATTGTTTCAATCATATAACTCCTCCCTCTTCAATATTATTTCCTCTACACACGGCATAGGAACTTCGACCTTAAAGCCCTTCTGCATATAGTCGATTTCCTTGAATGTGTAATTTTCGAAAAACGCGTACTCATAATTGCCCTGCACGGCATAATCGTAATTGTAGGGTACGATATTTTTCTTTTCATCTTCCGTGAGCAAGGACTCGACCTGCTCATCAGAAAAGGTTTTGAGCAGCTGATAGTTTTTATCAATTTCTTTTTCGAGCTTTGCACGGTTATATCTGAGTCTGCGGATTTTTGTAACGTCTTCAGTCTCTTTGGTTTCCGCGAGTCTGAGGACTGATCTCTCACGCATTACCATACAAGCGTGACTCAGATATTCTGAGAAAGTAGCGAGAGAAGCTTTGATTTCGCTGCAGATGCCGTCCATCACTTTATTGAAATGTCTGATGCGGTCAGCCTGCTCTCTTCTGAGATTAAAGAGATGCATAAAACCGCAGACTGCAAAAAGCGCAATAACAACACCCGCAACAAGGAAGGAGAAGAGGAACGATTTCATAGTGTTAATATTGCTGAATATCAACGGAAGGAAACCGATGAAATATGCCAGCATCGCAATAAGGCCGCATGTCATTGTCTTCTTACGTGTCATTCGCTGTGCTATGCCGCGTTTGATCTCTTTACTTGCATTCTCCATCTCTTCGGTAAATCTGCTCGTGTCATAAATGGGACTCGTCACAGTATTTACCATATTAAGCTCTTCTTCCTCTAGCTTGATCGCGATGTCTTCTTTCTGGTTTTCGTTCAGATCGATTGCTCTCATATCTGAAACCAGATTTTTCTCTTTGAAATCAACCGTACACGCCTTTTTAACAGCTCTGCGCGGTTCACGTAAGAATCTTTTAAAAAGCTTTTTGATTTCATAGTACCTGTCTTCCCATTTAAGAAGCTCATCCTCAGGACAGTCGCGTGACAGACCTATCTTGCAGTCCGCCTTCATATTGCCGGGGATAAATTCCTTTCCTGTCTCAACAGGAATCCTTACATCTGATTCAAAGATCATACGAGCCGTTCTGTTGTCAAGCTCCGGCTCTTTTTTAGATTTTAAAAGGTATATTTCCTCGTTGATCTGAGCAGCAGTTACCTTCTGCCTTGCGATGAGCTTTGCAATAGTTCTGTTAAGCTCACGCTTATCGTACTCCATATCAACGATATAAACCTTGTTTTTTGTGATTGAAAAAGCTGAATTTCCATGCATAGCCACAATCTGAAGCAAAACCTGAAATTTCAGGACTTCTGCAGCTATATTGTTGCTTTCTTCACCTTCCATATCATAGAGTAAAAAGCGGATATTTTCGTTATACAGATTATATCTTACAAATTCAGCATAATCTGCCTCGTTTTTTTCTCTCCAGATATTTCTGGTGTCATGAAGCTGTGTGTCACACGTACGTAAGCCTACGCACAGAACCTCATCGGGAATAGGAATGCTGATGCAATAATCCTCCTTCAGCTTTTCAAAAAGCTGAGCCTTCTTTGTATTTTCAAGAAGTGCAAACCAATATCCCGGGTCATACGTGGTACAGCTTCCTATCTTTGCAAATTCAAGAAATGAAATAAGTTTCTTTCCTGAAAGCATTTCGAAGATGACAGAATAATCCTTTTCCGTAACAGCCGTCAGGAAGTTTTCAACGGCTGCTTCATCGACAAACACCGACAGCTGCTCGCTCCGGTATTTCCGGAGCTCCACAGCAAGTCTTCTGGTATTTACCGCATTCAGACTTTTTCTGAAAATATACTGTAAAAGTTTTTCGCTGTTCTGCGTTATTTCGTCGATATCTGCATCAATCTTTTCTGCAAAAAACGGCGCTTCGCAAAGAGCTGAGGAAAGCTTTGTCAACGGATTTTCAAGGCTTTTCTCGAAGCACCTGAACATATCCTTACAGCACTTTATGTAGTTTTCATTGAAGTCTGTTTCAGCACTTTTTCCGATATAGTCAGAATAACCGACATAATCGAAAGGATTAATCTTATTCTTGTTGTTTTCAGTTACAATAACGGCACGCCAATTCGTATTGAAAGAAATTATATTTTTCAAATCCGGAAGCATCTCATCAATGCTTTCGCCCTCACAATTCCATCTGCAAAAAACTGTTTCCCTGTTTTCAAAAGGAGTCAAGAGCATTCTGTTTTCCTTATACTGCTCTATTATATGATTTTCTGCGATTATTACTGTGAGCACAATAACACCTCACTTTCAACAAATTGCGATACCATTAATCACGGTTTGGAGTAATCAAAGCTTTGAGTGCATCTATCTTCTCTGTTGAGTTGTAGATATCAAGAGTCTTGATCTTACGTGAAATCTTCTTGAATACAACACGTACAACACTGTTTTCATATACAACTGTATTCTTTCTGAGGTTGTACTTTGCATTGTACTCGTCGTTGTTGAAGTTCTGGACAAGAAGCTTGAACTGTTCCTGAAGACGGATTGCAAGCAACGGTCTGCGATCGTCTTCCTTCTCGTATCTGTTGATTTCCTGCTCAAGCACTGAGATAACAGCGTCAACCATTGTTGCAAGCTCGTTGCCGTCAAGCTTTGCCTTGGGCAATGAGTTATAATACATCAACGGGATTTCAAACAAGCTTGTCTTGCCATAGTGGCCCTTGCCGATGTTGAAAGTTGTAGCATCCTTAACAAATCCGCAGTCTGCATAGTTACAGCTTGCTTCTTCGTCAAATCTTCTGCGTTCTTTTGCCATTTCAAAAATACGCTCAACTGAAGCGCTGTCACGATAGAGAGCATCGAGAACCTCATAGAACTCGTCACACTCTGTGCCGTTTGAAACAACAAGCGGATTGATATCGCCCTCTTCGTCTTCAAGTGCGAATATCTTCTTATCCTTATCGTAAACCTGTGATGACGGATATACAACGATGAAGCCGTGTACGATACCGTAAATAAGGCTTGAGTGAACACGGATCATTTCAGCATACTGTGAGTTCATTGAAATCTCGGGCAATTCTACGATTGCATCCCATCTCTTGTCGATGTGAGCAGAAATTGTACCGCTCTTAGTTGAGTCGGGACCGATCTTCTTTGAATACTCGTGGTAAGCTGTGTAGTAGATTCCCTCTTCCTCTGTTGAAAGAGTTGAGTCGCTATCCTTGGGATTTCTGAATCTTGAAAGCTTATCCGGTGTAATATTGTAAAGTGCGATGAAGAATCTGAGCTCATATCTTGAAACTGATTCTGATGAGCTTGAACGGAGTCTTCTGTTGCCGATGTCACAGCTTTCGATGTATGTCTTAACGTTTACATCAAGCATCTTGTCAAGCTCTTTATTGTATGCGCAGAGAGGCATCATACGGTCTGCATCAAAGCTGCCGAAGCCGATACCCGGTGAAGCAAGGCTTGTACCGCGTCTGATAACATCTGTGAGGTACTCGTCTACGTCAGCATCGCTGAGTCTCTTATCACCTGCAAGCTCGTTTTCAATATTAAGCTGCATCTTTATAGCCTGAATGATGTTGAGGTTGATAATATCATCGTAATTCTTCTGAGCTGAGCTCCTGAAGTGACCGATAAGAACCTTATCAAAGATATCCTGCTTAAGACCTGCATTACGCGGATCGAATTTACTTGTTCTTTCAACCTCTGCATTGAGCTTGATTGCGTCAAAGATTTCAGCGTTAAGCTCTTCCGGAAGGAGAAGCTCTGCTGAGCTGCCTGAGCAGATGTCATAGATAACATTGAGCTGCTCCTTAGTGCCGCAGATATTGATTACGCTGTCACCCTTACGGAACTTGAGGCTGTCAACGATTTCATCCTTCTTCTTCTTGAGAGAGTATGCCTTCTCTTCGAAGCCGTTGTAGAAGATTTCAAACTGAGTACAAAGACCATCAACGTACTTGCAAAGCTCGTCATAAGCAACCTTGAAGAGCTTGCAGTCTCTGTATTTCATCATAAGCGCATGGTACTGACGAAGATGATTCTTACCTGCAGACATAACAGAAAGGAAAGCGTCCTTGTTTTCCTGACCGTCTTTATATGCGTTAATGTCAGCATCGATTGTTTCACAAAGGTCATTGAGTGTATCTTCTTTTTTCTTGCTGAACTTACCGTCTATATCAAATATGCTTGCACGTCCGTCTGTCGGAGCGTAGTCATTGCCGTAAATCCAGAGGTTTTCTTCAACACTCTTAACTTCATCCTTATAGTATGCAAGGCTGTCTCTGTCGCTGTCGAGATCCTTGCTCTCAAGACGGTTGAGCAAAGCATAAAGAAGGTAACGTACTGCATTGGGATGCATTGAGCCCTTCTTTGTTTTGAAGAGGTTCTCGAGGTGGAAAGCCTTCACATCAGCTTTTGCTGACGGTGCATTGAAGAGGATTGAACGAGCACGATCCTTTGCAGTGTTTTCTGCATAGTTGTCGATTTCGCCCTTAAGCTCATCCAGTGCTGCTTTGTCACTTGCAACACTCATATCGTTATCCTTATATGTTGCCCAACTGAAAGCGTTGAGTCTTTCGAAGCACTGTGCGTTGTCATCAACTGCCGGTCTTGACATAAATGACTTGACCATTTCCTCTTTGAATGCATCAAGGAACTCGTTTACCTTTGATTCAACAGCTGACTTAACGTCAACACCTGCAGCAGCACCCTGAGTGAGGTACTTCTGAACATCGATGTCAAATCTTTCTTCGCCATTATTTACAGCGTCAACGTATACCTTTGAAATCTTCGGCTCTTCCTCTGAGGTAAATGCACGGTTCTTCTTGTATTCAGCCATTGCATTTCTGAATGCACGGTCATATTTAAGCCAACCCTTAACTCCGTCATCCTTCTGTCTTACATCCTGTGAGCAGCCGATTCTGTCGATAGCCTGTGAGAATGCAACGTAGTCAAGAATTCTTTCATACGGATAACGGATAACTGATGCGCCGATACCGCCGAAACGGTTACGACCAAGGTTGTCACCGTTTGCAAACTCCTTGATAACATTATCTTCCATTGAGTTTGAGCCCAATCTCATCGGACCTACGTTCTGCTCATAAAGGCTCTGTGCAGCAAATTCCTTATACTGCTCGAGTGTGGACATGCTTGACTGTGACTTATCGAGTCTGTCAAGAAGGAAGCAGAAGTCGAAGGGAAGACCTTCGAGACGCTTGAACTGACCTGTTGATGTAGGTACATCAACGTAAATATCCTTAAATCTTTCAAGATCCTTACGTACGTTACAGAAACCACTTGCCTTCATCATGAAAGCATTGATTTCCTTGATTGTTGCATAACCGTTTCTGCGAAGACTTGCACGCTCTGATTCGCTCGGACTGAATGTGTCGCAGACGCCGGGAAGGAGAAGGTAGCCTCTGATGATAGCTGCCTTTTCTCTATAGTGCTCGTGGAGATACTCACGGATGAGCATACCTACGATCATAGCGATACCTGAACCTGTACCACCTGCTACTGATGAAACAACTACAACTCTGAGTGCCTGCTTGAGGTCACCGCCATCCTTAAGGAAAAGCTCGTCAATAGCGTTGTACAAAGCGTTGATATTACCTGATTTGATAGTTGCATTCAATGCAAGACGGGAGATTGCACGAACCTGACCTGCACCTTCTGAAACTGTTTTGCTGTAAAGAGTTGTGTTAACAGGGAACCATTCCTTCATCGCTGAAGAGTCAGACTTAAGATAATCAAGAACTGACTGAGTTGATGAAGTCTGAACAGGAACAAGATTTTCTTTTCCTTCCTTGACTTTTCTGAGCTCGTTAGCGTCAGTATCCATTGCAACAAACTTCATGTTTGTCTTTTCCTCAGGCATACATCTGTTAGCGACTCTGAGCACGATGTCTGAACCGATACCGCCGACACCTACGAATAAAGTTTCAGTTACCTTATTCGGCTTAAGCTCTTCTTTTGCAAATACGAATTCTTCCATTTTACTTACCTCTTTCTATTATTATTTACTTACTAAGTCTGCTTTTACGGAATATTTTTCACTGCTTACTCTCTTTTCGAACTGAACTGTTGTCTGACCGTAAACTAAATCATTAATTTCAGAATAGTCTTGTTTTGTGTACTTTCTTCCGTTGACTAAAACATAGTCCATATTACTTGCGGAAATGCCCGTGATTTTGTAGATTCTTCTTGCGGGTTTCTGATACTTGAACGGGAATTTGAACAACGGATGAACCGCTTCAACTGCAAGTGAAATACTCATCGAGCCTCTTGAAGCTCTGACGCTGATGCTTCCCTTCTTCTTGAACGGAGTGTTCATATTTACCATAAGACTTGCTGACGCTGTACCTGCATTCTGTCCGCCTTTTTTGAATACTACATTAGCTGCATTAATTTTTTTCGGAAAAACCTTTATCTTATGTAAAATAAAAGTGATAATGCCGAGGATGAGAAGAATAATGAGGATGATTCCCAGCACGAAGAGTGTTCTTACGAGCTTCGTATAAAGCTGAATCTCAATCTTCTGTTCAGCTTTTTCTGAGTCTTGTGTCTTGCCGTCCTCATCGACGTAGGTTGCTGACGCTGTCAGCTTGTATTTACCTGTAGCAGGTTCGATGTATTTACCCTGAGCATCCTCAGAAATGAATATATTGTAAGCCGACTCACCCGGGATGAGTTCTGTTCTGAGAAGAAGTCCGTCATCCGTTGTGACATTGAGCTTTGTTTTTGCCATCTGCTCATCAGTGAGAGGCTGTCCGTCAATGCTGAGGCTAATCTTTACCGGCTTCCACTCTGCGTGATCCTTGATAGTGTACCATGTCTGCTCTGCTTCGAACGTAAGCTTGAATGCAGGCTTCGGATCCTCAAATTTGATACCCTTGAGCCAGGCAAGTGTGGGACTGTTTGAGCTGACAATCTTATACTTGCCGAGGTATTCGCCTTCGATGTAAATATCAGTTTCGTCATCCGGCTCAAAAGTGATTTTTGATCCGTTTGCATATTCTACGTAGTCAGCATCCTTGGAAGTCTTAACGAATGTTCTGAGCTTTACATTGTTACCCATAAGCTCGTGTGTTGTAACATCCTCACCCGTATGACTGTCAACGATTCGGCTTGTCAGAGTGTATTCACCTGCAGCAAGCTCGCTTGAACCTGAAACATCTACGCCGTCGCTGTTTTTAAGTGAAACGTCGATGTCAACATCAGGCTCGTAGAAAATCTGAATTGCATCTGCTCCTGAATATGACAGCGTGTACTGTTCCTTTGCACAGGCATCAAAAGTAACAACCTGACCTGCAAGAGTCCTGTCTACAGGAGCATTTTCATATCCCTTCGCCTTGATCTCGCTGTATTTACGCTGTCCGCTGTTGAGCGTGATAGGAATCTCTTTTTCGCTTGAATCCTTGAGCGATGTGATTTTTGCTGACTCACCCTGAGCAAAAACGATCAGGTTTTTCATCGAAAGATCGAGCTTGAGCGTTGTACCGCTGAGTCTGTTTGCAGGAAGCACAGAACGCTGGAAAATTGAGTTGCAGATTCCGATAAGGTCATCCTTAAGACTCGTATCTGATGATTTCTTCGCAAAGAAATTTCTGCTTGCATCTGCTTTGAGCTCAGCAGCCTTACCAAAGCCAAGATACTGCACCTTGATATCGTCTGACGCTAAAGCAGAAAGTTTTTTCTCAAGGAAATCAACGTCAAACGTTTGCTGACCACCTTCTCTTTTATCCTGGTTGAAAGCACCGTCTGTGAGAACTATCAACCACTTCTCATTAGCTGACGACTTTTTAAGATAGCTGTGAGCTTCATCTACGGGAGCAAAAGGAGTGCCGCCCGGATTTACTGTGTAAAGATTTGAAATCTTGTCGATTTCACTTTCGTTTTTAATGCTGATCGGAGCAAAGCTTCCACCTGTTGTGGGCATTGATCCATCCCAGGTTACTTGCCACATCGGAAAAATGCTCAGCTTATCCTTGTCGTAGTTGAGCATTGAAGCAAAGATTTCCATAGCATACTTTGCTCGGCACCAGCCCATACCGTCACCGTCAATGTACATTGAACCTGAGTTGTCATAGACCACCGCAATGTCATAGCTTTTCTCTGTTTTTGTGATTGTCGCCGCACTTGCTGTCAAGGGGCAGATGAGCACTGTGCTCATAAGCATAACCATAACCAACAGCCATGCAGAAATCCGTGTCAGGATTTTTGTTTTTTTCATTTAATTTCCTCCTCTTTACCTAAATCGACAAACAATCCCTGAAAGGGATATAGTTCGACTTATACAGATAAAGTTATACAACTACAAGCTTTTTAAATCAATAGAAAACCGCAATTGGCACCACTATAAAAGTGCCGAAAAAACACAGTTTCTTTTGACGGATTTGTCAAATGAATGAATAAAAGCTCTTTTATACTGTATATTTTATCATCAGGCTTAATTTTGCCGTAATTCTGCTTTTACTATAGTGGAATTTTTCCTTTCCTTATGGTATAATCTGCACAGTAAACTTCAGAGGAGTGTGATACCGTGAATTCTGTTAACCCTCAACTGAATAATTATGCAGAAAATTTTCTGCTTGTACAGTACAAAAAGAATGATGCAGGTCATTCTCGTGAGCACGCTGAGTACGTAATCCGTCGCAGCCTTCTTTTTGCTCAGCAGTTTGAAGGCATTGACCGTGATATGATTTTTGCCGCAGCCGTGTATCACGATATCGCTCACCATATCAACAAAAAAATTCACGAAAAGCTTTCGGCAGAAATTTTTTATTCTGATGAAAAAATGAAAGATTTTTTCACTGAAAGTCAACGTCTTACAATCAAGGAAGCGATAGAAGATCACCGTGCCTCACTCGGCTCTGTTCCCCGAAGTGATTACGGAAAGATTCTTTCGTCTGCCGACCGTTCGACAGATATCGACGATTTCCTTCGACGCACTCACGCTTATACACTCAGGCATCTCCCCGGCTGTGATGAAAAAGAGATGATAAAACGTGCCTTTGATCACACGCTCGAAAAGTACGGAAAAACAGGTTATGCTTCACATTATGTTGAAGACGCGGAATACACCGCTTTCAGGGAAAATATTCTTCACATTTTAAGTGACTATGAGGTTTTTGCCGAAAAATATAAAGATATCAACGGAATATAGCAAAAGACAGGTTTCATCGAACGAAACCTGTCTTCTTTATTCTCTTAAATTTTTTGCTGTTTTCATTATATTTACTATGCAGAAAGCCGTATACAAACAGATTGCTACGGCAACCGCTGTCAGTCCCGCTGCCCACGGAAGAGTAAAGACTGTTCCTCCGAGGTTTACAGGCTTACCTGCCAGTGCAGCAAAAAGTGCCGTCAGCGCCAGAAACAGCACAGCCATACCGCAGACCCCTGTCGGCAACATCGCATTTTTTATATGATAGGAAATAAATCTTTTCCTGACTGATGAGTTTGCAAATATTTTATGGCCTTTTTCCTCTTTCGCTCCTGTAAGTGTCAGAGTGTATGAAGAGAAAAGTGTATCCAATCCCCTGCCTTCTTTTGCTGTTACATCAGATTTTACCGTAATCACAGACTTTGAGGAGTTTATATCAAGCACACAGACATAGTCCAGATGAGTGTGAATACTCCTGTCCTTTTCCTTAAGCTGTTCCTGAAATGATTTTTCCTGCTCACTGTATCCGTCAGCCGATTCGAGAGGCACTCTCGTGCGATGAATACGCAAGGTATGCTTTCCTTTTTCAAAAGCATCAAATGTAACTCTGCCGTCGTCCTCAACCGTCTGCGACACGCCGTCAAGAATTACTGTAACCGTATCTCCTGAAAAATTATCAATCCTTACATTAGCCAAAAAATCACCTCCGGCTAAATTTTAACACAACAATTAATTTTTTCAAGTCCTGACGCTAATTTTCAAGAAACTGTTGAGTTTGTGGCACAATTAATGGTATAATGATTTCGTATATCAAAAGAAAGGGGGCATACCGTGAATAACGAAAACCTCAACAAACGATTCAACTGGCTTTTAATGATGCTTCTCGTTTCAGTTTTTCAGGTAATCACCGCAATTCCTGTCATCACTAAGGAAGGCGGATTCAACTTCATAATCTTCGGCATATTTATAGCGTATATTTTTATCGAGTGGATGTACTTTTTCGTCGCTGACGTTTTCTGCGGACAGAATAACTTCGAGCTGGAAACAATCGGCTTTCTTTTCTCAGGCATAGGACTGACGGTTTCGGCAAGTGTGTACGATGACTATGCCCTCAAGCAGATGTTAGCCATCGTGCTCGGTCTTTTTGTTTTCATAACTCTCATTATCATTCTCAGGCGTACTGATATAGTAATGAAGCTGCGAATGCCCGTAGCCTTTGCCGCAGTCGGGCTTCTGGCTCTCAACCTCGTACTCGCTGAGTACAATAACGGTGCTCTCAACTGGATTACCGTAGCAGGTTTTTCTATTCAGCCCTCTGAAATAGTCAAGCTCGCCTTTATTTTCGTCGGTGCAGCCTCTCTTGATAAGCTGCAGAGTGCAAAAAGTATCACAAAATATGTTATTTTCTCCATCGGCTGTGTAGGTGCACTTTTCCTGATGAGAGACTTCGGTACTGCGCTCATTTTCTTTTTCACATTTGTAATCATCGCATTTATGCGCTCAGGCGATATGAGAACAATCGTGCTTGTGTGCGTTGCTGCGGCATTGGGCGCAATTATGATAATTTATTTCCGACCCACCGTTGCCGCACGTTTTTCGACCTACCGACACATCTGGGAGCAGATGAATGAGGCAGGAATGCAGCAGACACGAGTACTCATCTACTCTGTCAGCGGAGGACTTTTCGGTCTCGGAATAGGTAACGGAAATCTCAAGCACATCTTTGCCTCTACGACTGACCTCGTTTTCGGAATACTCTGCGAAGAGTGGGGTATGATAGTCGCTCTTCTCGTTGTGATGACATATGTTTTCATTCTGCTCTATGCAATCAAGGTCGCACGTACCACACGTTCAGCCTTTTACGCTATCGCTGCCTGTGCAGCAGCAGGTCTGATGCTTTTCCAGACAGCTCTGAATGTTTTCGGCGTAACAGACATACTTCCGCTTACGGGCGTTACCCTTCCGTTTATCAGCCGAGGCGGTTCGAGTATGATCTGCTCGTGGGGACTTCTTGCCTTCATCAAGGCGGCTGACATCCGCACATATCCGAAGCTCTCAAAGACTATTCTCCCTGAGCATCCTCTTTATCCCCCCGATATACGAATCGGCAGAGCTTCTCCGATAGTATCGCGAAATAACCGACCTGCACCACAGGGCACACGCAGACGTACCGTACCAAACGTACCTGTGCAGACTCCTGACGAGCCGACGCGAACACCTCGCAGACAGGCTCCGTCTGCTCCTGCACCTGCTCCCCGTCAGCAGACACCAAGACAGCAGCAGCCTCAGAGGCGACCGGCTCCCCAGAGACCGACTCCTCAGAAAACGGCTCCGCAAAGACCTGTTTCACAGAGAAACCATGCAGGTACAGCAAGGCAGCCGTCACAGACACGTCAGGCACCGGCACAGAGACCTGCTCCTCAGCGTCAGGCACCACCACGAGGAAGAACTCCGAATGACAGGAGGACACCGCGATGAATAATACCACAAGACGTGCTTACGTCCTCTACATTTTTATCCTTGCTTTTATGGCAGGACTGTGTTTTATGTTTTTCTCTTTTTATACAAACGGTGAGGAATGGGCATCAAAGACAGTCAACCGTCATATTTACTCAAACGGACAGATTGCAAATGCTGGCTCTGTCTACGACTGCAACGGAGAAACACTTGCATACAGTGAGGACAGTGTCCGAAAATATAACGATTCTCTTTCCGTCCGTAAGGCTACCCTTCACGCTGTGGGTGATACTTCATCCTTTATCGCAACGGGTGTTCAGTCTGTTTACAGCTCTCAGCTTTCAGGCTATGACTTTGTAAACGGTGTATACAATCTCAAAAAGTATAATAAAGGAAACGATATAACACTCACTCTTGATTCTGAAGTCTGCAGAATTGCATATGAAGCGCTCGGCAGCAGAAAGGGTACTGTCGGTGTTTATAACTACCGGACGGGAGAAATCATCTGTATGGTTTCAACTCCTACCTATGACCCCGGCAATAAACCCTCAGATATCAATGATAACCCGAAATACGAAGGCGTATACCTGAACAGATTTATTTCAGGCGTTTATACACCCGGTTCTACATTCAAATGCATTACGGCGATCTGTGCTCTTGAAAATATGCCTGATCTCGACAGCCGTACCTTCGAATGCACAGGTAAATATCACACATCTACAGGTGATGTTATCTGCAACAACGTACACGGTACAGTTACTTTTGAAGAGGCATTCAACCGCTCGTGCAACAGTGCCTTTGCTCAGCTCACACTTGAGCTCGGCAGCGACAGAATTATGGCAACGGCTGAAAAGCTCGGCTTCAATGTCAAGGATAATATGGGTGAAACACCTGTTGCAATGAGTTCATTCGACGTTAAAGACGCCGCAAGTGTTGACCTCGGTTGGGCAGGTATCGGTCAGTATACAACCCTTGTCAATCCCTGCCATATGCTCACTCTTATGGGAGCAATAGCAAACAACGGCACTGCAATAAAGCCGTACTACGTAGAAAAAATCACTGCTCCTTCAGGCAGAGAAACCATACTCGGCAAAGCAGAGCAAAGCGAAAGCATACAGCTCGACAGCACTGTTGCAAACAGAATGAAAAGCTATATGCGATCAAATGTTGTCAATTATTACGACGATTCAACCTTCCCCGGACTTCAGATGTGCGGAAAAACAGGAACGGCACAAATCGATGACGGAGAATCCCATTCCTGGTTTGTCGGCTTCTCCGCAGACCCTAAAACACCATATGCTGTGGTATGCGTTGCGGAAAACTCAGGATCTGGTCTTGCCACTGCAGGTAAGATCTCAAACAAGGTTATGCAGGCTGTCTGCAAGTAAAAATAAGTTTTGAAAAAGTTTGTTTATTTTCTATTTTAGAATTATAAAACAAAATCCTTGTGCTAATATATAGAAAATACGTCACTGTCGCTGTTAAATCAGTAAAAAGTGACGTAAAAATAAGAAGCGTGAAAAACGCAAAAAATGAAAAGGAGAAATCTACTATGAAAAAGATTTTAGCAATCCTTCTCGCAGCAATGATGGTTTTCACACTCGGTCTTACAGCTTTTGCTGAGGGCGAAGATGAAGGCGCAGATACAGGCATCCTTCTTCCTGAGTTCCCGGCACAGACAGAGAACGAAATCTACTTTGTAAGTGAGAACACATACGTTGACGCAGGCGGCACATATGAGATCCCTGTTTACATCGTATCAAACTACACACCTTCAGTTGAAGGCTACGCTCTTATCGGTATGAACCTTGCTCTTGAAGGCGATGCAGCTAAATTCATGTCAATCACAGGCATCAAGGCTTCTGCTGAAGCTGAAGCTCTTGCAGGTTACAACCTTGTAGCTGCTGATCTCGCTGTTGGCGAAGACCCCAACACTAACATGTTCGGCTTCAAGACAGACGATATGTCAGTTTTCCAGCAGGAAGCTATGCCTCTTGCTTATGTAACAGTTCAGGTTTCTGAAGATTACACAGGCTATGGTGAAGATGGCGAAGAACTTGACTGCCAGCTCACAATCACTCCTCCGCAGTGGTTCCACTACTGGGAAAACGAGTACGCTATGTACGCAATGGGTGCTCCGGTTGAAATCATGAATCCGGAAACATTCGAACAGGAAGTTCTTTGGCAGGATGACGGTGTTGTTTACGTCGTTTCAGGTCACCTCATCGTTACTCCTCCGGTTCCCACATGGGAAGAGAGACTTAAGGCTTGGGCTATCGAGCAGGCTATTAAGATCATCACATTCTTCCAGGGTCTCAACGAAGTTCTTCTCGGACTTCTCCCGACTCTTTAATCCTTAAGAGTTAACTGATTACATAAAGGCTGAGCTTCGGCTCAGCCTTTTCTTTTTGACAAATTCAGATTTATAGAAAAAAGCGACAGAAACCGTAAAGGCTTCTGCCGCTTTAATCATTTATTCAATTACTCTTCAACCGAAACTGCGAAAACAGTCTTTGACCTGAATTCCTCACCTGCTTTGAATGTGCATGACGGGAAATCGGGCTGATTCGGTGAATCGGGATAGAACTGTGTTTCAAGGCAGAAGCCTGCGTGCTTGACGATCGGCATACCGCCCTTGCCGATAACTGTTCCGTCAAGGAAGTTACCTGTGTAAAGCTGAACACCCGGAAGGTCTGTATACATCTCGAGAACTCTGCCGCTTACAGCCTCTTTCACTGTCACATCAGCTTCACCCTTTTTGTGGCTGAGGCAGAAGTTGTGGTCATAGCCTCTTGCGAGTGTGAGCTGCTCGTCATTATCATAAATTCTCTTACCGATTGTGCACGGAGTGTTGAAATCAAAAGCTGTACCTTCAACAGCACGAAGCTCACCTGTCGGGATTGAATCAGCATCAATGGGAGTGTAGTGAGAAGCGTTCATCTGCATCTCGTGATCAAGCACGTCGCTCATTGCTGAACCGCTGAGGTTGAAATAAACGTGATTTGTGAAGTTCATCACTGTATCCTTGTCACAGACTGCAGAGTATTCGATAACAACCTTGCTGTCCTCTGTGAGAGTGTACTTCACCTTAGCTGTGAGGTTACCCTCGAAGCCACTTGTTCCGTCAGGGCTTGTGTATGAAAACTCAACTGCATTATCGTCCGTGATGATCGCATCCCAGACAGCGTCAGAAAATTCGCCTGCGCTGTGAAGGCAGGTCTTGTCCTTTTCGTTCTGAGTGAGCTGATACTCCTTGCCGTTCAGAGAAAATCTGCCGTTGCAGATTCTGTTTGCATAACGTCCTACAACCTTGCCCTGATAGTCAGTAAAATTAAGGTGACCGTAAAGGCTGTCAAATCCGACTGTGATATCGTTTACTCTGCCGTATTTGTCAGGTGTGTAGAGTGACTGAAGTGTTGCGCCGAGGTTGATGAGCTGAAGTGTCACGTCCTCGTTATTTGAAATTGAATAAAGCTTTACTTCCTTGCTGTCAGGCATAAAGCCGTAATGTGAAACATTGATTGCCATATAAAATCCTCCTTACATCTGGTCTACGCTGAAAATGAATGCAGGCAACGGGAACCACTGCTGTGCTGCACCGTTAAGCTTTTCACGCTCGAAGCTGAAGTTTGAAAGGAACGCTCTTGTTGCCTCATTGTGAGTGAATTCGATTTCAACATCACCGTCAAACTTTTCAACGGTAACTTCATTATTCTTAACTTCGATACGAAGCTTTTCGTCTGCCTTCTTGCCGTGGATAAGCACCTTAAGCTCACCGTCTGCAAGGCTTGTGTAGCTTGCCTTTGTCCTGAGATAAGCCTTAAGAACTTTTTCATAGTTGAGAACGAGAAGCGACTCACAACCACCGACTGAAATGTTTTCAGAATTAACGGTAAAGAAACCGTGCTTCATCTTATCAAACGGAGATGCATTGAATCTGATGCTGTCCTTACCGCTGACCTCAAGAGCTGCAAGTGCAAGGTCACCGTAATATTCAGGCTTTGTTACAGCACATTCTGAAACCCAGCCATAGCCATAGTCAATGAAGAAATAACCTGCAAACTCTTCTCCGTCATAAACCACATAGGGGTTATGACGCCATGAAGTTACGATTCTGTAATAATCCTTGTGAGGTCTGCTTGCCTTGATAACATTTTTCTGATAAAGCTCGTCAATCTTCTCGATTGCAGCTGTATCATTTTCCTGAAGCTTTTCTACACGGAGAGTAGACTTTCTTCCGCCGAAAATATGCTTTGCTGTTTTTTTGTTGAACTCAAAGTTATATGAAATACCCGAAGCTTCAAATCCGAAATAGCCGTAGCGCTGACGCTGACCTCCAAGGTAAGCGAGGTCTGTGCCGTTTTTCATCATTTCCTCAACGCTCATTTCCATAAGGTCGACCATATAACCCATTGAACGGTATTTCAGTCCGACTGCAACATTGCCGATACAGCAAGCCTTGATTTTTTCGCCGCAGACATCGAGGTCAATATTGAAATTGCCGACTGCTGCTCTGAAATCACCGTTTTCATCCTGGACTACAAAGTTATTGTAAGCAGGTCTGTATTCGTCATGATAAATTTTCGGAAGAATAGAAATGAAATCCCTCTTTGTTTCAGGCTCATCATCAATAAAAAAAACTTCGTCAAGGAAAGCGATAAGCTTTTTATTGTCGCAGTCCTTGCCTCTGCCGTAGTAAAGTTTCTCGTCCATAGTAATCTCCTTATAATTTAAAGCTTAAGGGTAAAAGCTCACCCAGTGTATATGTTTTTATCTCTTCACCGTTGAAAAGATGGATTTTAAAATCAGCCTTACAGAATTCGCTGAGCACCTGACGGCAAACACCGCACGGAGGGCAGAAATCTTTGATTTCATCAGCTCCACCTACGATAGCGATAGCCGAAAAATCCCTCTCCCCGTCACAAACAGCAGTGAAGACAGCTGTCCTTTCAGCGCAATTCGTCGGTGAAAACGCTGAGTTTTCAATGTTACAGCCCTTGTAGACCTTGCCGCTTCTGGTGAGCAACGCTGCACCGACCTTAAAACCGGAATACGGTGAATATGAATTTTCCCTTGCTCCGACAGCAAGAGAAACAAGCTCTTTTTCAGTCATATCAATATCCCTGTGCTTCTTCGTTTTTGATGATTTTTACAATTCGGCTTGTGCCGAGTCTTGATGCGCCGAGTTTTATAAAATCCTCTGCATCCTCAAGAGAAGCGATACCGCCTGCAGCTTTTATTTTAAGATGAGGTGCAACGTTTTCTGAAAAAAGCTTAACGTCCTCACGTGTTGCACCACCCGTTGAAAAGCCTGTTGATGTTTTTATGTAGTCAGCACCCGAGGCGGAAACGATTTCACACATTCTGATCTTTTCCTCGTCTGTCAGAAGGCAGGTTTCGATGATAACCTTGAGAAGCTTACCCTCACAGGCCTCCTTTACTGCCTTGATTTCTTCAAGAAGGAAGTCATACTTTTTATCCTTGAGTGCGCCGATATTGATAACCATATCGATTTCCTCAGCACCGTTTTTAACAGCGTCATTTGCTTCGAAGCATTTTGCCGCAGTTGTTGAATAGCCGTTAGGGAAGCCTATTACGGTACAGATCGGCAATTTGCCGTCAACGTAATCCACAGCCTGTCTGACATATGACGCAGGGATGCAGACTGAGGCACAGCCGTATTTCATACCGTCATCACAGATTGCTTTGATTTCATCCCACGTTGCAGACTGCGAAAGAAGGGTGTGGTCAACTTTTGATAAAACCTCTCTGATATCCATATTAATCACCTATTACCTCTCCGGTACGTAAATTTACAAGATTTCTGAAAACTGCGACCTGAGATGATGAAACAAACTTATCCTCGTGCAGACTGCCGAAAAACCAGCGTGTATAGTCACAGCTCGAGCTGAGCTCCTGAAAGTAAGCATTCAGACCGCTTACAAGAAGCGGCTTGTTATCCTTAAGCTTAAGGAAATTCTTGATCTTCTGTGCAGGCTCGTGAGTAATGATGTAGTCAACCGTAAACTTGTATCTTTCGAGGTTGTTTGCGCCCTCTCTCATTTCATCACGGTTGGGGATCTCATCGTGGGACCAACCTGCATTTTCATCACGCAGGTCTATGTCAGGACTCTCTCCTCCACCCATTGTGAAGATGCGTTCGCCTTCGATTTCAAAAATCTGACCGCGCATAAGGTGGAAAATATTATCCCTGATTTTATGTGCCACACCACCTGCAAAGCTTACAACGGGATACTTATTAAGAAGTGCGAAATTTTCGTGAGTGCCGTCAACAAAGCAGATATTGTACTTTTTCTTTGCAAGTTTATCAAGAACCTTTTTCTCTTTTGAATCACCGTTCCAGATAAAACCGAAATCTCCGCAAATAATAAGAGTATCTCCGACCTTTATATTTTTAAATTTTTTCTGCGAGAATATCTTATAATCTCCGTGGGTATCGCCCGTAACATAAATCATTTTTAATCATCTCCTCAAAAATGACATTTTTTTCGATTTCACTGTTTATTTTTAATCGAAACTCTGTTATAATATCTGATATATATAATACTACAAATCCGAGGGTCTTGTCTATGAAAAAATTGATATTTTTTATATGCTCTCTGACATTGATCATATCTACACTCACAACTCCCGTCTCAGCGCAGAATTACATCGACAGTGTGCAGACAGAAACAGTCAGGCTCAACTGTACGGTTGACCTTCTCGTAAGCCTTGATGACGGTTCGGTCATCGTCGAAAAAAATGCCGATATGAAGGTTTCACCCGCATCACTTACGAAGGTTATGACTGCTCTCGTTGTGCTTCAGAATGAAACTGATCTGAACAGAAAAATGACTGTCAGCGAAACGGCGCTCACAAGCATCGCAGGTACGGGAAGCTCTGTCGCAGGACTCAAGGCAGGTGAAGAGATCAGCGTTTATGATATGCTCTGCTGTCTTCTCATCCCCAGCGGTAACGATGCTGCTGTAGCGCTTGCAGTAGAATACGGCGGGTCAATCGATGGTTTCGTAAAAATGATGAACGATACGGCTGCTGCTATCGGCTGTAAAAACACTCATTTTGAAAACCCTCACGGCCTCGACTCTCCCGGTCACAAGACAACAGCAAACGATCTCGTTATAATGGCAAAGGAAGCGCTTGAATATCCCGCATTTGAAACAATCGTAGCGTGTAACACCTACGACCTTCCCGAAACCAATATGAACAAGGCTCGTCGCATAGTTAATACAAACTATCTCATCAGTCCCTACCGTGTGACCTACTACAACAAAAGTGTAAAGGGCATCAAAACAGGTTCAACGGAAACTGCGGGTAAATGTCTGATTTCATACGCTTCAAAAGACGGCTATAACTATATGGCAGTCGCTATGGGTGGTGACTACCGTGACACCGACGGTGACGAAATAGAAGAAAACCAGGCATTCATGGACACAAACAATATGTACAACTGGGCTTTCAAAAACCTGAAGTACGAAATCGTTACACGTCAGGGACAGTTCGTCTGCTCTGTTCCCCTCAAAAACTGCCGTGATCTCGAGGATGCAAAGCTCGTAGCGGCAAACGAGGTTCTTGCTCTCGTTCCTCAGGGTAATGACTCTGAAAGCGTAAGCTTTAAAACACGCGACCTCCCTGAAGAGCTCGAAGCTCCTCTTAAAAAAGGTGACGTTGTCGGCAAAGCTGATATTCTTTTTGCAGATCAGGTTATCGGAACTGTGGACATAGTTGCTGCAGAGGATGCAAAGCGTGACGTATTGCTTTTCTCAAAAAGTCTGATCAGCGATGCGACAAACTCCTCAGGCTTTAATATTTTCGTTCCTATTATAGCTGTTGCTGTTCTGGCTCTGGTCGGCTACATCCTGTTTTTCATCTACTCAAACCACAAGCGCAAAAAGCAGCGTGAAATCAAAATGGTAAAGTACAATGAGCTCAGACGAAACACTGACAAAAGCAAAAGTAAAAACAAAAAATAAAAGTTAACATTTAATTAAACTGCAGAAATCTACAGTCATTTTTGATGTTAGGAATCAAAAATTCGGGTTTGTCGGGATAAACTCATGAGGTTCGTAGGGGCAGATATCATCTGCCTGCAGAATCAGCACAAAATCCGACGGGAACATAATATGTTCCCCTACGATATCTCTCAGATGGCGTTTGTAAGGCACGACGTGATGAGATTAGGATTAAAATTGTTATACATTAAATCACATTGTTAACATAAAACAAAAAGGATTGCAGAATAATCTGCAATCCTTTTTTCACCAGCATTTACTGCATGGTCCGTCTGTCTTACTTTTTGCTTCTGCTAAAGTAACTTTGTACGCTGTTTTCGTGTTGCCGCAGTCAGGTATACTGTGATATTTTTTTCCAGTCTTTGTAATGTAGACGTAACTTCCTTGAGGTTCCTGAGTTTGAGCTTGTGTTCGTGTTGTTTGTTTAGTAGTTGTACTGGTAGAAGGCTGTGTAGATTTACTTGTAGATGTGGTCGGTGTGCTTCCGTTTTTGTAACTGCTACCGTCTGCATAGTTTATAGTTATATCAGGTTGAACATTAAAACAAAATACATTAAAGCAAACTTCTTTTCCGTTATCTTCAATGGAATATGCTTCAAGCTGCACACCCGAACAAACAAGATTGTTGCCTTTATAAATAGGGGTTACACGGTAAGCTACATGATTGTTAGTTTCTTTTATGTAGTCTGCTACCATATTTTCAAAAGGTAACATTCCGTTTATATTCATATATCTTGTGCCCGTTATAAGGTTTTGTCTGTTAGCGTTTTCAGCAGAAAGTTGCCATCCGATCAGATGACATCTATTCCAGAGATATCCACCTGAAATTCCGTCATACTTTGCCTGATTCCAACCTGAAGGTTTTATCGAGCTTATACTTCCTCTTTCTTCATTTTGCTTAGGCATAATTTCTTTGCCGCAGGAAGCAATCGCCACACCACATCGACCGAGACTATCCAATGCACTATACTTTTCATAAGCTGTGGTTGTAAGTTCTGCCTGAGTAAATGACGGTTTATTGTTATTAATGACAACATAGGGATTTCCTGAAAATGCAGGTATGTTGGAAATTGTTTGCTGTGCAGATGAACCATTTAAATTGTTTTTTGTTGACGTTGATATGGAATCGGATGTAAAATCTGATGTTGTTTCTGTCGCAGAAGTGATTGTATTTTCTTCATTAATATTTAACGAAAAATCTTCTGTCGAAAAATACGAATCCATTGTTTCAATGTTTTCAAAGTATTCACTTGACGAGGTGCATGAAACGCCTGTGAACAATAATATTGCTGCAAGCAAAATTGACAGGCTGCTTTTCAGGTTAGTTTTTTTTAACATGTTTTTTCTCCTTACTTTTTAATGTAAATCTCTTCAGTTATCTTTTCGTGCGAATTACCGGGAAAATTCGATGATTTTTGTTTTTTGAATCCGTTACTTCTTAAGTCAAAAGTTAAAAAGGTATCTGCAGGATACGTTCTGTTCCATTTGTAAATAATTATTTCTTCTACATCTTCTGTAGGAATTACGCTGTTTTCAATAAAGCAATATTCCCCTGTTTTTGCTTCCTTAAGAAAATTTTCCGATACTGAAAAACCAGCAGAAGAGCCAAATTGCTCCGCAGAGTAATTATTCATCCACAACTTTGAATTTTGACTTAATTTAATAATTCTTTCTCTTAACAAACAGTCCTGACTCTGACGTCGGGAATTAAAAAGCATCCCATTTTTCTTATCGACACAAACAATTATTTTCAAATTTGTAAACCTCCTTTCCTAATACAACAAATGATGTATTAAGAATACATCGTTTGTTGTATTTTGTCAATGTAATGTGTTGTAATATGGCATAATAACTTCGGGTGATGATTATGCAATATTATCCTAGGTTGAGAGATTTAAGAGAAGATATGGACTTAACTCAAGATGAACTTGTAAAAATTTTAAAAATGCATAAAACAACATATACCAATTACGAACAAGGTAAACGAGAACCTCCGTTTGAATTGATAATACGATTAGCAAAGTTATATAATGTTTCAATAGATTATATTGCGGGATTAACCAACACAAAAAGGTCATTAAAATAAAAAAGCAGTAACTCTCATCTGAAAGTTACTGCTTTAAATTATGCTTCTTTCTTTTTACCCTTATGTTCAACGAGTGGAGCTTCGTTTTCATTGACACAGTTTTCTGTTATCTTAACGCTTACGATTGACTTGTCACTCGGCACAGCGTACATAATCGGCATAAGAAGACCTTCCATAACCGAGCGCAGACCTCGTGCACCTGTCTTTCTTTCAAGTGTCTTTTTAGCGATAGCTGTAAGTGCTTCGGGAGTAAACTCAAGATTGACTCCGTCCATTGAAAGAAGTGACTGATACTGCTTAACGATTGCGTTCTTCGGCTCTGTAAGAATCTTAACAAGTGCTTCCTCGTCAAGCTCCTTGAGAGTTGTGATAACAGGAAGTCGACCTACAAGCTCGGGGATAAGACCGAACTTCGTGATATCCTGTGCGATAACCTTTGACATTGCATTCTCGACAGAAAACTCCTCTTTACTCTTCACGTCAGCACCGAAGCCGAGCGCAGAACCGCCGATACGCTTTTCAACAGTCTTTTCAATTCCGTCAAAAGCACCGCCGCAGATAAAGAGAATATTTGAAGTGTTGACCTGAATGCACTCCTGCTGGGGATGCTTTCTGCCGCCCTGTGGAGGTACATTTGCAACTGTTCCTTCAATGATTTTAAGAAGAGCCTGCTGAACGCCCTCACCGCTTACGTCACGGGTGATTGACGGGTTTTCAGACTTACGTGCAATCTTATCGATTTCGTCAACGTAGATAATTCCCTGCTCAGCCTTTTCGATGTCGAAATCTGCTGCCTGAATAAGACGAAGCAGAATATTTTCAACGTCCTCACCGACGTAACCTGCCTCAGTAAGGGTTGTCGCATCAGCGATGGCAAAGGGAACATTAAGAATCTTTGCAAGAGTCTGAGCAAGCATCGTCTTGCCCACACCTGTGGGACCAAGGAGAAGGATGTTGCTCTTCTGGATTTCGACGTCAGTTTCAGAAGCCTTGAACACACGCTTATAGTGATTATAAACGGCAACGCTCAAAGCGATTTTTGCTTCATCCTGACCGATGACATATTCATCAAGACCGTGCTTGATTTCCATCGGCGAAGGAAGAACGATGTCCTTCTGCTTCTTTTTTCTTGAATTACGTCCTGCTGTTTCCTCTTCAATGATAGCCTGACAAAGCTCAACACACTCGTTACAGATGTAAACACCGTCACCGGCAATTATTCTGTCAACCTGAGCCTGAGTTTTATGGCAGAAGGAACAGCGGATGTTTTTTTCACGTCTTTCGTCATCTCTCGGCATTGTTACACCTCTGATTTATCTTTTGTAAAGAACCTTGTCAACGAGGCCGTAATCCATAGCCTCCTGAGCTGAAAGGTAATTATCTCTTTCTGTATCAAGAGCAATCTGCTCAATTGACTTGCCTGTATTTTCAGCAAGGATTTTGTTGAGCTTTTCTCTTGTCTTAAGGATGTGGTCTGCAACGATTTTGATTTCAGTTGCCTGACCTCTTGCACCGCCAAGGGGCTGATGAATCATAATTTCGCTGTTGGGGAGAGCAAATCTCTTGCCCTTTGCGCCTGACGAGAGAAGGAAAGCGCCCATTGATGCTGCCATACCCATACAGATTGTTGAAACATCGCACTTGATGTACTGCATAGTATCGTAAATTGCCATACCTGCAGTTACGGAGCCACCGGGGCTGTTGATGTAAAGGCTGATGTCCTTATCAGGGTCCTGACCCTCAAGGAAAAGCATCTGAGCCACAACAAGACTTGCAGTCGCATCGTTTACTTCGTCAGAAAGAACGATGATTCTGTCGTTAAGAAGTCTTGAAAATATGTCATACTGTCTTTCGCCTCTGTTTGTCTGTTCAATAACGTAAGGTACTAAAGCCATATTTATTCCTCCGTTTCATATTATCAATAATGCAAATGAACGGTATAAAACCATCCATTTGCATTATAATATTGGCATTAAAACCGTTTATTATTCAGCAGCTTCCTCTGTCTTCTTAGCAGCTGCCTTTTTTGTAGTCTTCTTCGGCTTCTCAGCTACGATTGCCTTTGCATTTGCTACAAGGAAATCAACTGTCTTCTGGCCGATAACGTCTTTCTTAACGTCCTCGATACGAATGAACTGCTTGATCTTCTCAGCTTCCATCTGATACATATCAGCCATTTCCTGAATCTTAGCATCAGCATCCTCGTCAGTAGCTTCGATCTTCTCAAGCTCTGCAATCTTATCGATAGCAAGCTGAAGCTTAACCTGCTTAACAGCATTAGCTCTCATGCTCTCCTTGAAAGCATCCTTGTCCATACCCATATACTGAAGGTACATATCAAGGCCGATGCCCTGCTGTGCAAGTCTCTGCTCGTATTCCTTAACGTCATCCTCGAGCTTATTGTCATACATAACCTCAGGAATCTCACCCTCTACAAGCTCAACAACCTTTTCAAGAACATTGCTTTCGAACTCTCTGTTGATCTGCTCTGTCTTTGTCTTTACAAGGTCAGCCTTGATGCTCTTCTTAAGCTCAGCGAGTGTATCGTATTCGCTTACGTCCTTAGCGAACTCATCGTCAAGTGTGGGAAGCTCCTTAACCTTGAGCTCGTGGATTTTAACCTTGAATGTAGCATCCTTACCTGCAAGCTCTGCAGCGTACTCTGTCGGGAATGTAACGTTTACGTCAAACTCCTCGCCTGCCTTCTTGCCGATAACCTGATCCTCAAAGCCGGGGATGAACTGACCTGAGCCGAGTGTAAGCTCAAAGTTTTCGCCCTTGCCGCCGTCAAATGCTACGCCGTCAACGAAACCTTCGAAATCGATAACTGCGATGTCATTCTTCTTAGCCTTACGTGCATCCTCAACTGTAACTGTACGTGAGTTTCTCTCCTGCATTGAAGCGAGTTCCTTCTTCACGTCGTCAGCTGTAACTGATGCGTCGCCCTTGTCAGCTTCGATGCCCTTGTAGCCATCGATTGTAATTTCAGGCATAACTGTGATTTTAAATGTGAGCTCAACACCTGTTTCGTCCATCTTAACAACCTCAACGTCGTGAGGAGCAGCAACAGGATCAATACCTGCTTCTTCGATAGCAGCGCCTACTGCTGTGGGATAAACGATGTCAAGTGCATCCTCATAAAATACCTCTTTGCCGTAGAACTTCTCGATCATTGCAAGAGGTGCCTTGCCCTTACGGAAGCCGGGAAGCTGAATCTTATTCTTCTGCTTGTTATAAGCCTTAAGGATAGCAGCCTTAAAGTCCTCTGCGCTTACCGCAACTTCAAGTGTGTAAATGTTTGTTTCTGTTTTGTTAGCTGATTTTAACATTAAAAACTTCCTCCTGTTTGGCATTAGCTGTGGCGATACTCCCACAAATACCTATTAACCTGATTATTATAGCAGATACTTTTCAGGATTTCCATACCTTTTTTAGATATTTTTTGCATTTTATCAAAATTTTGCCACTAATTTCGGACAAAATTCGAGGAAATCGGCTGAAACGAGATCGAAAGCCACTCCGTCACGCTCTGAACGGAAAGCCCAATTGACCGACGGACCGTGAAGATGACCGTAATAGCAGCGTTTTGCAGGAGACGAAATGACGATGTCGTAAATCTCGTCGCAGGTCTGAGTCATACTTACGGGAGGATAGTGAAGAAAAATAATCGGTTCGCCGCCAAGCTTTGCAGCTTCTTCGAGCGACATTTTAAGTCTGCCTGCTTCGCGAAGAAGAACCTTTTCGTCCTCCTTTTTCTCGCAGTCAAAAAACCAGCCTCTTGTGCCGCAGACCGTATAATCTCCCAACCTGTACGCGTTATTGAAAAGCACCTTTATCGTATTTATATTATTCTCAGCAAAGAACTTTTCAGTCTTGCTTTTGGTCGACCACCAGTAATCGTGGTTACCTTTCATTATGATTTTCGTTCCGTTGAGAGAGTCAAGAAAACGGAAATCCTCAAGAGTTTCTTCCATATTCATTCCCCACGAAACGTCACCCGGAATAATTACGAAATCATCCTCGCCAACAACGGAATTCCAGTTTTTTTCGAGTCTTTTTTCAAAATTCTGCCAACCTCGGAAAATATCCATCGGCTTGTCACAGGAAAAAGAAAGATGCGTGTCCGCTATCGCAAACAAAGACAAAGCTCTTCACCTCTTTTCATTGTATTAAGAATATTTTAAAAAAATGAATGCATAATAAAAACGTGACTTCACGTCACTTAAAAAAGTTTAAGGAGTAAACCCTGATGAAAAAGGAAATCAAGGAAATCAAGTGTAACGCTCACAACTGCATTTACAACGAAGACGGTTGCAAGTGCGTGGCAGGCCACATCGAAGTAGGCCCGTCAAGTGCCTGCACCTGTGCAGAAACAATCTGCGCAACATTCGAGCCGGGCAACAACGTGAGCAAATAACCAACAGGGCGTACTTTTCAGTACGCCCGTTTCTTTTGAATTACGATAATTATTTAAGCATATCGAAAACGACCTGCTCCATTTCGTCCTTCTTGCAGCAGCCTGTGAATCTGGGAGTTTTACCCTTGAGGTTTGCAAGCTGCGGCGGACATTCCTCGCCTGTTTCTTCTCTGAGTGCAAGAACCATATCAAACTCATCCATACCATCGCTCATACCCGGACGTACTGCATCAAGTACTGCCTTGCCGAACTTGTACGGGTTTGCAGTTGAAGCGATAACTGTCGGTGTTTCGTCACCTGTCTGAGCCTTGTACTCTTCATAAACAGAAACAGCAACTGCTGTGTGAGTGTCGCAGAGATATTTGTTATCTTCATAAGTTTTTGCAATACAAGCCTTTGTTCCTTCGTCATCACAGCAGCCTGCATCAAAGAGAGCTGTAAGCTTCTCAAAAACTTCGTTATTAACCTTATAAGCTCCGTCCTTTGAAAGTGAACCCATCCACTCACGTACGAGTGCATCATCCATATCTGAAAGAAGGAAAAGAAGTCTTTCAAGGTTTGATGAGATAAGAATATCCATCGACGGAGAAATTGTTGTAAAGAATTCTCTCTTACGGTTGTAATCACCTGTCTTGAGGAAATCTGTAAGAACGTTATTTGCATTTGAAGCGCAGATAAGCTTCTTAACGGGAACACCCATTTCCTTTGCATAGTAAGCAGCAAGGATATTGCCGAAGTTACCTGTGGGAACAACTACGTTGATTTCATCACCTGCATTGATTGCGCCCTTTTCGAGCATATCGCAGTAAGCTGATACATAGTAAACGATCTGCGGAACAAGACGTCCCCAGTTGATTGAGTTAGCTGATGAGAACATCATACCCTTTTCTTCAAGCTTTGCTGCAACATTTTTATCAGTAAAGATCGCCTTAACGCCTGACTGAGCATCGTCAAAGTTGCCTTCGATTGCACAAACGCCTACGTTTGCACCCTCCTGAGTAGTCATCTGAAGCTTCTGCATCGGGCTGACACCGTCATTGGGGTAGAAAACAAGGATTCTTGTATTTTTAACATCCTTGAAGCCTTCGAGTGCAGCCTTACCTGTGTCGCCTGAAGTTGCTACGAGGATTACGATCTCCTTATCGGGAGTTGACTTTGAAGATGCAACTGTAAGAAGATGCGGAAGAAGCTGAAGTGCCATATCCTTGAATGCACATGTCGGACCCTTCCAGAGCTCAAGGATTTCAGTACCCTTTGTAAGAGTGTGAAGCGGAGCAACCTTATCGCTTGAGAAGCCCTCTTCATATGCGCCTCTTACGCAGGAATCGATTTCCTCTGCAGTGAAGTCTGTGAGATAAAGAGAAAGGATTTCCTTTGCTCTGCCGATATAGTCGAGCTTTGAAAGACGTACGATATCGTCCATTGTAATCTGCGGAATTGATTCCGGCACGAAAAGACCGCCCTCAGCAGAAATGCCGTGAGCAATAGCCTCTGATGAGCTGACCTTTATACTCTTGTCACGAGTGCTTGTATATAACATATTCATTCTCCTCTGAATGTTATTTTTCACAATTATATTTTTCAATCCACCTGTGTGGATTTGTTTCAATGTAATACCATATATCTTCGAAGTCCTGCACATTTCTGATTACGTGGTCATAAAAAGACCTTTGCCAGAACTTCTCCCCTGTTGACTGTCTAAATATATTGATTTCTTTTGTGGTCTGATATTTGTACCAAGCAAAAACAGTATCGATCGTAGGGGACGGGTTTCCCGTCCCGCCTGAAGAATTTTCAATTGACATCAAAAAATGGATATGGTCAGGCATTATGATATGCTTATGAATTTTTACCGCAGGATATTTTTCAGATATTTTATCAATATAACTCTCAACCAACATACCGACAGGTGTAAGTTTCGGGACGGGGAACCCGTCCCCTACGGACAATATTTCAGACAAAACCTTCTTCCTGTTCTGTGTGCAGACGGTTATAAAAAACATTGCGTTTTCTGAATAATCATAGTCCGGTAAACGCATTCGTTTTCTTTGAGGTAAATTCATAAAATCACCAATTCATTATACCACAGCTTGTCAAGATACTCAACCGCCAAATGCATTTTCGATATAATTGATTTTGACCGGCTTTATTTTGTCATCTATAAAAACTTCGCATACATCAAACCGTGGCTGCTCAGTGTACATATACGTTTTAATAAAAAGCTTTGAGGATGCGATGATATTTGACTGTTTCTCAGCGTCAACCGCTTCTTTCGGTGCTGAAATAGCACCTTCGCCTCTGGTCTTTACCTCAACAAAACAGATGTAACCGTCCTTGCGACCGACGATGTCAATTTCACCGAAACGGCAGCTGAAGTTACATGCGAGGATTTTGTAGCCGTTATCTCTCATATGCCTTGCCGCAAAGATTTCGCCCCAGACGCCCTCTTTATTTGCCTTCATAAAAGCTCTTTAAGAATGTCATTCTGTGAATTTCGGAAGCTCCGTATTCCGTGAGCATTTCGTAGTGGAGCTTCGTACCGTAGCCTTTATGCTTTGCAAACTGATATTCGGGATATTTTTTATCCATTTCAAGCATAAATCTGTCCCTTGTGACCTTGGCAAGAATCGATGCCGCGGCAATAGACATCGAGTTTGCATCACCTTTGACAATGGTACGTGTTGCGACACCAAGTCCCGGGTCGCGGTTTCCGTCAACGAGCGCCATATCAGGCTTTATTGAAAGCCCGTCAAAAGCACGACGCATCGCGAGGTATGTTGCCTGAAGAATATTTATTTCATCAATTTCCTTTTCGTCGGCAACTGCTATACTGTAAGCGAGAGCCTTTTCTTTGATTACGTCAAAAAGAGCCTCGCGTTTTTTCTCAGTTAATTTTTTGGAGTCATTAACGCCTTCAATAATACAGCCCTCGGGAAGTATTACTGCGGCAGCACATACGGGACCTGCAAGAGGTCCTCTGCCTGCTTCGTCGATACCGCAGACAATCCGGAAGCCCTCTGCCTTGGCTTCGTTTTCATATTTAAACCAATCAACGGGTTCTTTTATAACTTCTTTTTTCATTCTGTCACCTGAAAAAGCAAGAGGCTGTTTTGAAAACAGCCTCTTTAAATTAATGATTAACCAACGATAACTGTACCGTCTTCCTTAACAGTGATGCTGTCGCCGTCCTTAACTGCCTTAAGGAAATCTTCGCCGAGGCTGTCAACAGCAACGATTGAATTGTCTGTCCATACATCTGCAAGGATAACACCTGCAGCTGCAAGAGAGTCGATCGGCTGTGAGAAAAGCATTGCGCTCGGTGCAAGCTTGAGAGCTGCAACTGTGTAGATAACCATACCACCTGTTGTTGAACCGATTGTCTGAGGAAGGCAGAGAACCTTACCTGTAAGGTTTTTGCCGAAAACATCGGGGTTGTTCTGGTCAGAACCGATAACGTAATCCTTACCTACAACAGGGATATCGTGAAGAAGAGCTGTCTTCTGGAAGGTTGCGAGAGTGTTGACACCGTTGTGAGATACTACTGCTTCGCCCTTGTCGATCTTACCTGCTACGACAGGACGGCCTTTAAATGTTTTGCTCATAATCAATAACCTCCCTTAACGATGATCTTAGTGATATCTTCTGAGTTGAAGTAACGTGCTGTTGTGTATGTACGGAGCTTGTTTGAGCAGGTGATAACATTGCTTGTATCACCGCCGCAAAGCGGGTTGTTCATATACATAAGCGGACAGATATAAGAAAGGTCTACGCCGCGGATGAGAAGCATATTGTAAGCCTTCTTGTTTTCCTTCTTGAATCTTTCAAGAACTTCAGGAGCAGCAGTCATAACTGTACGGATCTTAACCTTCTTCTTACCCTGCTTCTTGCACTCTTCGTCGATTCTCTCTGACCACTCGCCAAGCTGTTCGAATGAAAGGTGCGGACAGCCGATAAAGCAAAGCTTCGGCTTAGCTTCCTTCTTCTTCCACATTACGGGGTAATTCTTGTATACTCTTTCGAGCTCTGCATCGTCGATAACATATGTCTTAGCATCTGCATTAACGAGCTTGTCACCCATTTCAACTGCTTCAGGAGTAAGGTTTTCGATGTGATAAAGACCTACAGCACCGTTTGAAGCTGTAGCAGCACCGAAGTCCTTAAGATATGCCTTAGCCTTATCGTTAAGCTCTGTGCCGATCCACTTGTCAAGACCCTTTACATAAGGAACGTCTTCCATAACCTTCATACCGATAGCTGAACCGAGAACCTGAGCTTCAGGGATCTTCTTGGTCTTAACTTCGATAATCCATTTTGCCTTACGGCCTTCGTCTGTGAGAAGGTCAAACTCGGGAACCTTGCCGAGAATTGAACCGAAGAGCTCGATGATACCTGAGTTACGGTTACATCTTGCACCAAGAACTGAGTTAGCATAAACAACAGCTGAGCTTTCTGCCCATGAAAGGATGTCACCCTTCTTAGGTGTGTTGCCTACTTCGTCAAGGTAGCAAGCGCAAGTGAAAGACTTGTCGCTCTTGAGACCGAGCTTGTGAAGCTGCTTTTCGTAAGATGCCTGCTCACCGTAGAGAATCTTGTTAAAAATAAACTTCTGGAGCTTGTTGCACTTAACGTTAGCATAGTCGATAGGTCTGGGGTCAACTGAGAATGTCTCGTCAACCTTAAGTCCTGCGTCGATAAGCTCCTGTGTGATGTCAAATACCGGCTTGAGAACTGAGATACCGAAGCTTGTAACAAGGTGACCCTTATTGCCTGCAACAGAAACAAACTTTTCTGCTCCGAAAGCGTCGCCGTAGAGAACGAGAGTTTTCATAATTTTTGCCATTGTTTCACCCTGTGAACCGTGAAGAATAGCAACCTCGTCATCTGTAAGCTTCATTTTGTAAGTGAAGTTTTCATTCATGATGAGTTTTCCTCCTCTTAATTTATTAAATCTTAATTATTATATAATAAATATCCTTGCATTTCAAGACAGTAACGCAAATTTCGTCATTTTTTTGACAATGTTTTTATCATTATACATATTGAATATTACGCTGAAGTGTTGTAAAATAATCCCATCAGTTTTAAAAGGAGATATACATATGGAAAAGAAATTAGTTGTCGGCAATATCGGTATGATGTTCGGTATGGCTCACCTCGAAGGCGCTCTTAATTATGAAGGTGCTGAAGTCGCTGCTATCTGCGACTGCAATCCCGAAACACTCCGCAAGGCCGGTGAAAAATACGGTATCCCTGAGGAAAAGTGGGTAACTGATTATCACGATATTATCAACAATCCTGAAATCAACGTTGTTTCTGTTGCTATTCCTGACCAGCAGCACAAGCAGGTCTGCTGTGATCTTCTCGCTGCAGGTAAGCACGTTCTCTGCGAAAAGCCTCTCGCTCTCACTCGTGAGGATGTAGAAGAAATCGTAAAGGCTGCCGATGCTTCAGGCTGCAAATTTATGGTAGGTCAGATCTGCCGTTTCACTCCCGCTTTTGAAAAGGCAAAGGAAATCATCGAGGCAGGTACAATCGGTGAGCTTTACTTCGTTGAGTCAGAATACGCTCACGACTATATGCACATCGTTGAAAATAAAGACGGCTCTGCACACTGGAGAGCTGACCCGAACCGTCACGGCGTTATCGGCGGTGGCTGCCACGCTGTTGACCTTCTCCGTTGGCTCGCAGGTGATCCCGTTGAGGTTTTCGCTTACGGTACACACAAGCTCCTCCCCACAGTAAGCTATGACGATGCAACAATCGCAATTATGAAATTTGACGATAACCTTGCAGGTAAGGTATTCGTTTCAACAGGCTGTAAGCGTGACTACACAATGCGTACAGTTATCTACGGTACAAAGGGTACAATCATCTGTGACAACACATCACCGACAATGACACTCTTCACAACTGATGAAAACGGTGACACTCAGGAGCCGCAGACAATCGAGATTGAGCTCAACAACCACAACGCGATCAAAGAATTCGAAGTATTTGCTGACGAAATCCTCAATAATAAGCCCGTTGCAACAAGTGCTCTTGAAGGCGCAAAGACTGTTGAGGTCTGCCGTGCAATCGTTGAATCTGCAACAACAGGCAAGATCGTTAAGCCGAACTACGAGTTTTAATCTGAATATAAAATAAAGAAAGGGACTTCTGATGAAGTCCCTTATTTTTTTACTTTTTACTTTTTTTCAGATAAATTGCAAATACTGCCTGAGAAAGACCGAGCACCATCATAAAGTACTGCAACGGCTTGAGACCGTAGAAAAGACAGTCTGTCATACCGCAGAGAGCAAAACCTGTCACGGAAGCGAAAAGTGTAACTGCTATTTCACGCTGTTCTCTTCCCGTCTTTATGAGCTTTATTATATTGATTATAAAAACCACAAAAATTGCCGCAAGAAGTATCGGTCCTACTATACCGTGCTCCACCCATGCTTCAAGGAAAATATTATGGGCGTGAGGCTGTTTTATTCCGTAGGTATTGTGAAGCATCTGACGGCCATTGTCAAAGCCGGTTCCGTAGCCGAAAATCGGCTTATCGGCAATCATATCTCCTATCGCTGCCCAAAGATCCTTTCGTGTGTTTACGGAAACGTCCTTATCACTCAGAAGTGTAAGCATACGTTTTACAGTACCGTTGAAAACCACAAGGATTCCTGCTGCTGTCACACCACCGATGCCAAGAAGCACCTTGAGCTTTTTGCCGCCGTAAAAAAGCAGGATGGCAAAAACAACACAGGCATAGAGGTAAGGTCCTCTTGAGTATGAGCAGGCAACACCGCCAAGGCTGCACATAAAACAGAGAAGTCCGATGAGCTTTTTCTTTTTTTCTTCAGAGCAGAGAAACGTATGTGCCGCAAAGGGGAAAAGCATAACCTGAACCGTTGAGAAAAACAGAGGGTTTGAATATGTTCCGCAGGCACGTGTAGCAAACGAGTGGAAGGTTGTGGAGCCCATTTTTGACGTGATAAATTCAGGCAACAGAACCACCAGCTTCTCGACACCGTAGTCGATGAATCGCCAGAAAGGATTGAAATATCGGCTGACATCAACGGAAATGTGATACAGCACCATCTGACCTACACCGATCGCACCTGCTATACCTGCACACAGTGCACCGCAATAAAACAGCTTTTCTACATCCTCGCGTGTCTTCACCGTTTCAGTAAAGAAGTAGTAGCCTGCAAACATCAGTGACCACAGACCGATGCTTGCAAGGGAAGATATAATGGAAGACGTCCACAGTGAAGCGACAACCATCCACGCCATATAAACGAGTATAC
>JAXJUJ010000107.1:0-14959 GCA_036309125.1 Acutalibacteraceae bacterium
ATTTAAATCCTTTTATTTTAAAGACCTTCGGTCACCCCTTTGTCACTACATGACATTTCCCCTTTCAGGGGAAATTGCTCGATTTTTATATTTTCAAAAGAATTCAATTACCCCGACAAACCCGAACTTATTAATATCTTCTCAAAAAAATGACGGCAGAGAAATCTGCCGTCATTGATTATTTTGTTATCTTACGCTGTCGTAAAGCTCTACGAACTTACCTGCAACATTTGATGCTGTGTGCTCACCGAAGGAGATAAGGCACCATGTGTCTGTGTCAAATTCGTCGTCTTTCTCGTCGTATTTCATACCTGCCATTACAAACTCAGGATCGGGCTCGATATAGCCGATAGCGTCATTAGCAAGGTCAAAGATGATTGTATTCTCACCGAACATCTCACGGTATGAATCATACTCGAAGTTTTCAAGACCCTTACCACCCTTGAGCATTTCACCGTAGTGTTCGCCCGGGCTGATAAGAACGTTGAGTGAATCACCGAGTTCCATATAACCGCACTCTGTTACTTCGTAGTACTTGCCTGTTGTGTTGTCATAAAGGAAGAAGTAGTCTGTGATACCTGACTTACCGATGATGTCAAGAAGAACGTTTGAAACCTCGATAATATACTGAGAATGCTTGATGTTAAGAAGAGGCTTAACTGTCTCCTCCTCAACGGGAGTCCAGCCTTCGTACCATACTGTGTAGCCTTCCTGACCCTCATACTCAGCAACACCGAGGAAATCGCCAAGCTCGAAGTTAAGAGCCTTACACTCTGCTTCTGTCAATTCCATACCAAGAAGGAAGTAGCCGATTTCCCAACCGTAGCGTACAGCTTCTTCATATCTGTTGAGGTCAAGACCGTCATTTGAACGGTGACGCTCGTATGTGATAGTACCTACAGCACCCTGGATGAAGATGAAGTTGTATCCTGCAGCGTTAAGAACTTCCTCTGTGTAAGGAATGAAGTCTGCAGAAATAACTGTGTGGCCGAAGCCTGAGTTTTCAGGATGAACACCGAATGTTGTGATGATTGTCGGTCTTGCACCTGCCTTATCAGGAGTGAACTCAAGACGGTACATATTTCCGTCATAGTTATCAGGATATGTTCTGTCACGAAGGTACTCGTCGCCGATATCCATCTTAGCGAGTGTGAGCTCACCTGTCTTCATATCAGCATAAGCGTCCTTGATTGACTTAGCTGTCTGATCAATGATAGTCTGAAGGAACTTACGATCAACGCCACTCTTGAGGTCAGCGATGCCGAGTGCGCCGAGAGTGATATTGTTAAGAACGTTTGTTACTGTGTCATCCCAAACACCCTGAAGGTCGATACCTGAGTGTGTGTGAGTAACTGAAACGTTGATGCTTACGATGTTGTTAGCTTCTGCAAAATCTGCAACAGCTTCACGGATACGTCTTACGTCAGCGTTTGCGATACCGATAGCATCAAGAACGCAGAATGCAACGTTTCCTCTGCCTGAACCATCGTTGAGGATGATTGTACGAACCCAGAGACCGTCAAATGTTTCTGTTGTTTCAGCCATAAGACCGTAACCACCCATTGTGTAAGGAACAGTACCGAAGTCGTCAGGAAGGATTGATTCCTGAGCGTAACCAAGGCTCCATCTTGCACCTGCAGCAGGCTCGTCAAGGAACTCGTCCATACCTGCATAGAAGTTTCCGTACTCGTCGAGATTGAAATCCTTGTAAGAATTCAAAGCCGGAGTTGACGGAATGAAGAGGTTGAGTGCCTTACCGATGATTGTGATAAGAACGTTTGAAAGTGTGTTTACCACCTTTGAAAGACTGTTCATAAAGATAGTCTTAACGCTTGTGGATGAAAGAGCTTCGAAATCATCACCAAACTTTTCAGCAAAGTCTGTAACGATACCCAAAGCTGTTCCGAAGTCGATGTCAGCGTTTGCGAGAACGTCTTCGTCGACTACTGTGTCATTTACTGTCACATCTTCACTTGTCTGAGCGAATGCCGGTACTGCTGCGGGAATAAGAAGGCAGAAGCAAAGAACAACTGAGAGAACAGAAAGAAATGCTTTTCTCATAATTTTTCTCCTTTCAACGTGGTATGAATATACATACCCATAGTAAATTAATTATATCATATTTTCTCGGATTTACAATATAAAACAAAACCTGAAAATTTTGTGTAAAATAACGAAAGAGGAGTCTGCTGACTCCTCTCTGATTATTTGCCTATCATCATCTGCATCGCATTGAGCAGAATGTATACTAAAAACGTATTTCTTTTTTTACAGAATCTGAAAAACAATTTCCAATGAATCGGAAAATACTTAAAATCAAGACCTGAAAAAGCTTTTTTATACTGCTCTGAAGAGAGTATGCTTTTCAGATTTTTAATTCTTTTTGAGTGTGACTCATCATTACAAAGCTCGTTGAGCCCCAGACCTATCATACTAAGGCAGATACGGTTATCAAGTGCTTTGTGAAAATCCTCACCAAGACCGTTTTCATCAATACATTTACGGATTCTTTTATAAAGCTCTGACCACTGAGAGAAAAGCTTTGATTTATATTTTCTCGTCAGAGACGTTTCGTTATCCTTACGGTAATGGTTAAAAGGTTTATCGATAAAAAAGCATCTCTTTGCAAAGCAGAAATAGTGCATATTGAAAAGCAGATCTTCCGTGCCGATGATTTTTGTATCGACAAACTGCAGATTATTTTCTTTGATAATTGCCGCCGTATAAAGCTTACCCCAGGCAGTTACAAGCGCATCCGTATTTTCAGGATTTTGCAATTCCTCGCCCGTCAGACCTGCAAGGCGACGGTGAAGCTCTCTTGTTTCTTTTTCATCAAAGCTTCTGTCGCTGTCAAAAATTTTCTTTTCGAGGGACTTATCTGCAAACTCGCGGACATATCCCCACATAACGGTATCTGCGTTTTCTGCCTTGCTGACAGCTGTTTCAACAGTTTCTGCATCTATCCAGTCATCCGAATCAACAAAAACTATGTACTCTCCCGATGCAGCCCGGATTCCCGTGTTACGCGCTCCCGAAAGGCCTGTGTTTTCCTGATTTATGATTATGATTCTGCCGTCCTTTTTCGCATACTCTTCGAGAATTGCAGAAGAATTGTCAGGCGAACCGTCATTTACACAGATAATTTCAAGATTTGCATAAGTCTGTGCAGTTACGCTTTCAAGACACTTCGGCAGATATTTTTCAACATTGTAAACAGGGATAATAACACTGACCGTTTTCATAAACAACGCCCTTTGAAAATTATTTTTTCCTGAATATTATGAGTTTGCTGAAAACATAGTTCAGAAGAACAACGATTACGGCAAGAATACCCTTGATAATAAATTCTCCGCCCACGGGTCCGATTGTAAGCGGAACATCAAGATGAAGCCATTTGATCATCACAAGAAGTCCGACTTCCTCAACGCCGAGAGTCAGAAGTCTTGCACCCGTGAAAGAAGGAATCTCTTTTGCAAGAACATTCAGCCTCCAGCTTTTGCTTTCAAAAACAAAAAGCTTGTTTGTCACAAAAGCAAAAACAACAGCCGCTACCCAAGCGATGATATTGGAAATCATAATGTCAACAAACTTATTAAAAATCGCAAGAGTGACAAGGTTAACCACTGTCGTCAATACTCCAAAAAACAGGTAGGAAAAAACTTCCTTTGAAATCACTTTACGGATGATATCCATCAGCTTTTCATTTTTTATAAACTTTGCAAATATATTATGAATTGATGTAAAAAACTTATCCATAAAAACTCCTGATAATTTATCTTAACTCATAAATTATAATACCCGCTACACCTTATGTCAAGCAAATAAGCTCTTGCATTTTTCAAGGAGTGTGTTAAAATACTATAATGTATTGCGAAATAAGGAGGAGAAAAAATGTCATCAAGAGTTGAAAAAGCAGTTGAGCTTTTCAAAAGCGGATTTAACTGCTCACAGGCTGTTTTTGCCGCCTTTGCTCCTGAATTCGGAATGGACGAAGAAACAGCACTCAAAGCTTCAGCCGGTCTTGGCGGAGGCGTAGGCCGTTCAAGAGAGGTCTGTGGCGCCGTTTGCGGTGCAGCTATGGTTGTCGGTCTGAAATACGGTGCGACCAAGGGCGAAGATGCCGAATCAAAAGCAAAGTGTTACGAGGTTGTTCAGGAAATAATTGCAGAATTCAGAAAAACAAACCCGACAATTATCTGCCGTGAGCTTCTTGCTCTCAACGAGGGTACATTCACCGACCCGAAACCCGAAGCACGGACAGAACAGTATTACAAAAAAAGACCTTGCGTACAGCTTGTCGAAGATGCCGCAAGTGCCGTTGAAAAAATATTATTTTAAGGAGATTTGAATTATGGGTTGTACAGGAGATTGCTCAAGCTGCTCATCAAGCTGCAGCGAAAAGAAAGATTTACACGTGCCGTGTAATGAATACAGTAAGGTAAAAAAAGTTATCGGTGTCGTAAGCGGTAAGGGTGGCGTTGGTAAGTCACTCGTTACTTCAATGCTTACCACAGCTATGCAGGTCAAGGGTAACGCTTGCGGTATCCTTGATGCTGACATCACAGGACCGTCAATCCCGAAGGCTTTCGGTGCAAAGGGTCCTGCTATGCAGAACGAAATGGGACTTCTTCCCGCTGAAACAAAGACAGGCATCAAGCTTATGTCAATCAACCTTCTTCTTGAAAAAGAGGATCAGCCTGTTATCTGGAGAGGACCTGTTATTTCAGGTGTTATCCAGCAGTTCTGGCAGGAGGTTTTCTGGGGTGATGTTGACTATATGTTTGTTGATATGCCTCCAGGAACAGGTGACGTTGCGCTCACAGTTTTCCAGTCACTTCCCGTTGACGGTATCGTTATCGTAACAACACCTCAGGATCTCGTTACAATGATCGTTAAAAAGGCTGTAAATATGGCTAATATGATGAACGTGCCGATTCTCGGTATTGTTGAAAATATGAGCTACCTTGAGTGTCCCGATTGCGGCAAGAAGATTTCTGTTTTCGGTGAAAGCAAGATCGACGAAGTAGCAAAAGAAATGAACATTCCCGTACTCGCAAAGCTTCCGATCAGAAGTGAAATCGCAGGTCTCGTTGATAAGGGAGCTGTTGAACTCGCTGAAATCACAGAGCTTTACGACGCAGCAGACAAGATCAAGGAAATCCTTGGTTAATCAGGAGATTATATATGCCTTCATTCTTAAGTAAAATCACGGCATTTTTTATGTCGATCGTCACCACACTTTCACTTCTGCCGATAAATCTTGTAAAAACAATCACCAGTGACGAAGGAATTATCGGCAAGTTCGGATTTTACGCCTACAATCAGCGTGCTGAGAAATTCTGCGAAAATCCTGAAACGGACACAGATTTTGTTCCACAGGGTCTCGCTTACAGTGATTACCTTGACAGAATCCTCATCTGCGGTTATATGAACACTGAGGGTAATTCAAGAGTTTACGTTATCGACCCCGTAAGCGGTGAAACAGAAAAGTATGTTTCACTCATCGAGGTTGACGGTGATGACTATACAGGCCACTGCGGAGGTATCGCCACCTTTGAAGGTAATGCCTGGGTCGTTTCAGGCAAATATGCACGTCGGCTTTCTCTCGACACTCTTGCAAAAGCAGAGAATGAAGCTTACGTTCAGTTTGCTGACGAATTCAACACCGGCACACGTGCTTCATATGCCAACTGTTCAAACGGTATTCTCTGGATCGGCGAATATCACAAGAACGGCAACGATTACGTAACGGAAGACAGCCACCACATTACATCTCCTGACGGAGAAGCAATGTGTGCGTGGACCTGCGGTTATGTGCTTGAAAACGGAAACCCTCAGGGCTTTACTTACGAGGGAAACTCAAAGGCAATCGTCGCTCCCGATTTCATTCTTGAAACAGAGTCAATGTGTCAGGGCTTCACTCAGCTTCCTGACGGCAGATTTGTAACAAGCATTTCAGGCAAGATTACAAAATCAGAGCTTAACTTCTACAAAAATGTACTCGACGGCGAGGCAGACGGAACAGTTACGGTGTCAGAAAAAGATGTTCCCCTCTATTTCCTTGACTCAGCAGAAATGACTGATTCATTAAAAGCACTCCCCCGTTCTGAAGGCGTTGACGTATATGACGGAAAGCTTCTTGTCCTTTACGAATCAGGCTGCAGAAAAATGCTTGCTGCACAGGTTGTAAGAACAGACTACGTCTGGAGCGTTGAAATTTAACAGAACTTTAAACAGCACGGAAATCCGTGCTGTTTTTTGTTATACAAATATATGTGTTTTTTGGTTATTTTTTTATTGACGTAAATTTTCCGTTATGATAAAATTTTTAAGGGTGTGTTTATCTTACCCCTGATAATGTGAGGTGTTTTTATGACTGCAATGATTGTTATAAGTATAGTGGCATATCTTGGTCTGGCAGCTGCTTTTTTGTTTCTTGATGACAAACGCTACCAGGATATCGCTCTGGCAAGTACCGTTCTCAGCTCCATATGGGCATTTATCTGCCTTCTGGACAAGGCTGTGATTGGTATTATAATTTATATGGTTCTCGGTCTGATAGCCGCTTGTTTTTATGCTATGGAAAAGGACGAAGACGCACAAAAGAAAAAGAATAAAGCTACCAAGCCGAAGGATAAGACACTGGCTGTGTGCTTAGCCTTTACGTTAGGTACATTCGGTGTACATAAGTTTTATCTCGGCAAAAGCACTCCTGCAGCTTTCTATATTCTCTTCTGGTGGACTTTTATACCGACCGTAATCAGCATTATGGAAGCAATTTTCCTGCTCACTTCCGAGCAGAATGCTTTTGACAGTAAATATAACAGCAACGTCGATCCGAATGCCCTTGCCAAGCCTGCTGCACCGGCACAGCCGACAGCACAAAAGAACCTTATGGGACAGTTTGCAAACACCGTAGCTCAGGCAGCTCCCGCACAGCCTAATCAGTACTACGGCGCACCCGTAAACTATGCTCAGCCAGTTGCAAATCCCGCAATAAACTATGCACAGCCCCCCGTAAATTATGGTCAACCCGTCGCTTACCCTGCAGCGAGCTTTGCGCAGCCGACTGCAAACTTCGTTCAGCCCCCTGTCGCACAGACAGCTGCTCCTGAACCCTTTGTCGAGGAAGAAGATGACGAAAAGGTTTACTACAGAAACATAAAGTTAAATTCCCGCTCCGGAGTAGCAAAGCCCTGCCCCGGAGTAGCAAACGTCGAAGGAACACTCGAGAATTTCAGTATAGATGTCATAATCGATGGTGAAGAAAAAAAATCCTTCAACGTCAAGTACGGAAACATTTCTTTAAATTAACAATTTCGGAGGTAGCCAATATGAGCATTCAAGACGAATTACTCCAATTGAAGGATAAGATGAACAAATATTATGAAAAAACAGCCTCTAAACAAAAAAATATCGATGAAAATGAAACAGAATTTTTAGGTAAATTCGAGGATCGCTGTCATGCGGTAAACGCCACACTGGGAGAGTTGTTTGAACTAATAAACCAAATGTATGAATTCCTTGATTTTTTCGGAGATGTGGGCAAAAAAACCACTCCCTTTGACCGTGCATACGAGGGAACTTATGTTGTTAAAAAATCCATCAGCAAACTCAATGATAATAAACAAGACTTTAAAATAAATCAGGAAAAAACCAGCAAGGGTGCTCTGGGTGCAGCAGGCGTCGGCTTACTCGTTGCCGGACCTATCGGTGCACTTACTTTTGCAGGAGCAAAGATGTTTAAAAACTCGTCATCAAACAAAAAAATGGCAGAGGAAGAATATAGTGAGCGGACAAAAATTTTTGCAGAAGATCAGGCAAGAAACGGAGCCCTTATCAAAGAACACGAGGAGTACATCTCGTATCTTAAATCCGCGTGCGAGATCGCTGAGCTTTACGAAGGTACACTTCTGGGCATTAAAGCTATAATCAAAGACAGCATCTTGCCCAAGTTAAAAACTATCCGAGCTTTCCTTTATGCCTCTACAATCAAAAACTGCATTCTGTCGGGTGAAGATCCGAACAATGCAACTGTCGAGTCTATCATGGAACATGAAGGCTCAGATTATTATGTTTTCGTTAGGAACACTTCCGATTACTATAATCTCATAACAGCCTTCTTCACAAAACATCTTATGACAAACATACTCAGTGACAAAAAAATAACCACTACAGAAAGACTTGATTTCAAAAAGCAGATCAAAGAAATCAAAGATTTCGCACCCAAGCTTGAAATACACAAATAAAGGCGGCGACAAATAATGACTGATAATCAGACTCTTGAACTGAAATCCGCTATACATGTCCATATGATGTTAGAGGAGTACAGGGACCAGAAATATATCGCTATGATCCAGCAGATAAACACACGTCAGCAGGAAGTACTCAGGGACGATATGGGATCAAAGTTCATCCGTAACTGCGGACGCGATATCGCAGGTGAAGTCGTTCGCAACTGCTTTGATACTTCACAATACAACATTACGGTCGATCAGCTCGCTGAAAGAATACTGAAATTCGACTACGAAAACGAGTACGATCCCCTCGCTCAAAGCGGCAGCTCAGAGCAGATACGTAAAAATGTCCTCAACTACAACGAACTGCATTCAGGCACTCTGGATAAAATTTCTGCCGATATGGCTGCAAGTCAGCGACAGCTCTTCCCTGAGGACAGAAAATCTGACTCACTTGATGCAAAGGGCAAAAAAGCTTACCGTGAAAGTCAGCGAACAGCTGATGGCAAACTCTATGACGAGCTGACAGGCAGAGAAGGCACTGAAACCACCATCATCCAGAACGGAAAAGAAGTCAGGAAGAGTGACCTTCACGCAGACCATGTTCAGTCCAGAGAGGCAGCTACATACAACGAGAAGTATCTTAAAGAAGAAGGCAAGGCGGAGCTTAAGGAATTCTGGAACTCAGCAGACAATATGCAGCTCATTCACGCCTCTGCAAATACATCCAAGGGTGATGTCCGTGTCTGTCAGGTCGACGGCGAAGTAGTTTATATGAACACCAAGGACGCCAACTATGACCCGAAAACTGATATCACCTACAAAGCTACTCCCCAACAGCTTACCGAGGCAACCATTCAGCAGTGGGAAAAAGGCGATGTGAACAGCCCTAAAATCCAGAAGCTGATAGAAGAAGGATACCTCATACAGGATGATGACGGCACAGTTCATGTTCCTAAGGGAGTCCAGAAGAAGCTCGAGGAAAAAATCCGTCATTCTCAGAACGTTGAGAGTGTGAAAATATTAAAAAACACTGACTACGGTGAAGTTGCATCGGAAGCCGCAAAGCATACGAAGGCGGCTATCGGTAAAATCATCGCAGGACAGATCATTTACTACACTGCTCCGCCGTTGATATATGAAATCAGAACCTTCCTGTCGGAGAAAAAAGCGAAGCTTGACAGTGTTATGCAGCGTCTTGGAGAGTCTGCTAAGCGTATAGGAGAATATGTCTTCTCGAAAATCAAGGACATTTTCAAAAACGTGCTGTGGTCCAGTATCAAAACCTTTATCAAATCCTTTATGGATATCCTGATAAACCTTGTAAAGGCAACTGTCAAAAAGCTTTTGAAGATGGCTAAAAATCTCGTTATGGCTACTGTCGATGCAGTACGTATTATCGCGGACAAAAACTCTTCATCTGCTGAAAAGGCAGACTCCGTATTCAACCTTTTCGGTGTGACCGTCACGTCCTGTGTCGTGGAGCTTCTTTTTGAGCTTGCAGCTGACGCACTGCACATACCATCACCGTTTGATGATATCGTTTTCGGTCCGCTTCAGATTCTGACGACTATTGTCTGCACAAATCTCACTATGCTCATCCTTGAAAAGGCTGACCTTTTCGACGTCAGATTCGGCTTCAAGGTCAATGCAATCAAGAATATCTTTAAAGAAGAGAGAGGAAAGTTCGATCGTGAGATTTCCGTAGCAGAACAGTTAGCAGATCTGCAGATACAGGATATTCTTCGCAGAGCTAAAGAGGAATGCTTCGATATCTACTACAAGCTCGAAGAAATCGATCCCAAAAAAGAATCTGTCCGTGGACAGCTGCAACGCGTAAACACTATGTTCAGTGCCGGAGTCGACTTTGAGAGTAGCTGGTCACGCTTTACAGGTGACGGAAGACTTCAGGAAATTCTCGCACAGCTAAAGTAAAACAACATACAAAAACCGCACAAAAGGCAAATGCCGATCGTGCGGTTTTTCCGTTATTAACCTACATGTTTAATATACTTGCTCAGCATAAATCCCGAATAGACAGCTCCGTCTATCGATACATCCACACTGTAGTATTCTTCTGAATCATCCTGATCCCATACTCGAACCTGAGTTCCCTCCGGAACGCTCATAATCACACGGCTGCTTCCTGACCTTTCCTTGTATAAGGGTGCACCTGCACGGTTCGGTGTGCTGCTGACAATACTGTCAAAAGAAGCCCCGGAAAATGTCGAAACATATCTTTCCATAACATAACCTTCGTATGCTTTGCCGTCAGCCCTTACTTCGATTTTATAATATCCTCCGACAGCTGTTTCATCAAGAATACGGATTCCGGTACCTTCCGGAATTGTCATAATCAGATCACTTGAGCTGTTCGGTTTGCTTCTCATATTAACTCCAGCATTATCCGGCGTATCGTCAGTTATTTTTCTGACTGAAGGATCAGATTCATCCGGAATTTCAAATTTTGTAGGCTTTATTGTCGTCTTTCCTTCATTTGCATCACTTTGTGTCTGGGTGCTTTTTGTAACTGCAAGCGATGACGCCTCAGCTTCCGTAGCATCATCTTTATTAAAGCTCTCATCATTATCTGTATGAGTTAATTCATCTTTTTTATTGCTGCTGTCCGTAACAGAAAAAGACTGAGATTCTGTTTTTTCAGTTTTGCTTGTCCCGTCACCTTCATTTTTTTCCTGAGCTGCACACGAACACATCGTCATTAAAATAATAAAAGTTAAAAATGTACAAATATATTTTTTCATTTTCATCGTTCCTTTCAAGCAATATCATGACACCGAAATAACAATCATATTATATCACACTTTAAATGTTTGTATATAAAAACGAGAAAAAATCTGCCTCATACGCAAAATTTTTACATTAATAAAACCCTCATATTCTGCAACACTAACTAATGCAAGCGCAAAAAGTTCTTTAAAAAGGAGTGAAAAGTAATGTCAAGCAACAAGAACGTAGTTCCCGAGGCAAAGGATGCTCTCAACCGTTTCAAGATGGAGGCTGCTGCTGAAGTAGGTGTTAACCTCAAGCAGGGTTACAACGGTGACCTCACATCAAAGCAGGCAGGCTCTGTCGGCGGTCAGATGGTTAAGAAGATGATCGAGTCTTACGAAAAGAATATGAAATAACTTTTCAGTATAAGAAAAACTGCTGTTGGAATCCAACAGCAGTTTTGTTTTTACCATACGAATGAAATTGTGAGACCTTCAACCTCATAGTCGATGATACCCTTCTTTGTCTCAAACGCTTCACTTGCAGCTTCGAGCATTTCTTCATCTCTCATCTCGATCGTAGCAAAAAGTGTAAGCGACTCAGGAAGGTAAGCTGTATCATTGATAGCGAAGCCTGTTACCCACCAGTGGAGCATCGGACCGTGCTTGAAGAGAAGCTCATCGCCGTGATAAACCGCAACAGACATCACAAGCATATCCTCGTCTGCACCACAGTCATAGAAGGAACCTTCCTTCTCCTCAGGGCGTGTATAAATACCAAGTTCACCACCGTTTGCAATAGCATAACGGCCCTTCCACATCTGGAACATCCAATCCTTACCCTGATAGTTGAACTTTACTCTCTGGGTTGTATAGTGGAAGAAGAACGGTGTAAGATAGCAGAAAATATCGTAGAAGATATTGAATCCCATTTCTCTCTGCCATACGTCGATACCTGTATAAACGTAGTTCTGATTAAAGTCGATGTAATAACCCATAAATGCAGGATTACCGTTTTTACCTACGAGCTGATTAGCGACTGAATCGTAAAGAATACCTGTGTAAACTTCTTCTGTTCTGCCGTCACGGTATGTTACTACAAATCCAAGCTCTTCGCAACCCGGCTGCTCTGCATACGGTTTAGTTGTAAGGTGAACCTCATCAATTATGCCAAGCCAGAGCTCTATCATTCTGAGGATTGCACCTGAAAACATATCACCTTTTGCGAAACTGTCCCTTGAAGCCTGAGTGAGATACTCCTGAGTTGCAGGGATATCAAGCTCAAGAGACTCTGTTACGAGCTCTGCAAGTTTGTTTGACTGAGGAAGATTTTTATAAACCTTGCTGAAGTCAACGCCTGTCTGCTCGTACAGTGTTTCGATAATGCCGCCTATCGTATCGTTTACAGTGATTACTATAACCTCGTCTGAGAAGATCGGCAATCCCGTAGCCTGATACAGAAGACTGTTGATGGTAAACATAGTTTCGATAATGTCACCTACATCCGGCATTGCATAGCCGCTGTCCCAGATATTGATAAGATCAACTATTCCTACACGGCTCTTTTCTCTTTCCTGCTGAACTGTAGCTCCTGCAGGAGCTGCAGCAACTGAAAAAACGGTAATCAAAGTTAAAAGGAATGCTATAATTCTTTTTTTCATTTCTATGCCTCCCCACGTTAGTTCTTCCATTATATTCTATTTTACTATAATAGTCAACTTTATTTGTTGTGAAACTTTTCGCAAATTCCGACTGTCTTTGCATTGAAAATTTTTCCTTGTGATGTTATACTCTAAAAAGCAGTAAGAAAAAGGAGTTTTTCTATGTTTCATTTTTTTGTTTCTCCTGAAAATATAACTGAAAAAGATGTGACTATCGTAGGTAATGACGTCAATCATATCAAAAACGTGTTACGCATGAAGGTCGGTGAAAAATTCGTCGCAAATGACGGCAACGGAGCAAGTTATTGCTGTGCCGTGAGCGAGATGTACGAAGACAGAATAGTCGCTTCCATAGAGGAAGGTCAGCTTATGAGTAATGAGCTTCCTGTTAAGCTTGTGCTTTTTCAGGGACTCCCCAAGGCTGACAAGCTTGAGCTTATAATCCAGAAGGGCGTTGAGCTTGGCGTAAGTGAAATCTATCCCGTTGAGATGAGTCGCTGTGTGGTAAAGCTTGACGATAAAAAGAAAAAGAGCAAAACCGCACGTTGGCAATCAATCAGCGAAAGCGCAGCAAAGCAATCGGGACGTACCGTTATACCTGAAATTCACGAACCCTTACCCTATGCTGAGGCTTTGAAGATTGCTGAAAGCTTTGATCTGCTTCTCGTTCCTTACGAGTGTGCCGACAGTATGGCTGCGCTCAGAGATAAACTCTCGCAGGTTAAAGGTGGAATGACAATAGGCATTTTCATCGGTCCTGAAGGCGGTTACGAAGAAAAAGAAATCGAAAAAGCGAAGGCTGCAGGCGGTGAAATCGTTTCCCTCGGCAAAAGAATTCTGCGCACGGAAACCGCAAGCATTGCCGCTCTTGCAATCTGTATGTTTAACATTGAAGCTAATTTATAAGGTGAACAAAATGAATTTACCTCAGGAATTTACAATAAGAATGAAAGATCTTCTGGGTGATGATTATGAAAGCTTTATCACTTCCTTCAATGAATCGCCCGTGCGTTCTTTCAGAGTGAATACAAAGAAAATATCCGCAGAGGATTTTGAAAAAATCAATCCTTTCGGTGGCGAAAAAATCAGCTATGCAGACGGTGCTTACTATTTCGATTACGACGGAATCGGCAACCACCCTTACCACCACGCAGGTATGATTTACATTCAGGACCCTGCTGCGATGAGCGTTGTTGCGAGCATCAGCATTGAGCCTGATTGGAAAATCCTTGATCTCTGCGCAGCACCCGGTGGAAAGTCAACTCAGGCTGCATCAGAGCTTGAAAACGGTCTGCTTGTTTCCAACGAAATCATCCCTTCAAGGTGCAAAATCCTTACAGGAAACATTGAGCGAATGGGTATAAAAAATGCAATCACAACCTGCGCTGATGTTAAAAGGCTTTCTACTCTTTTCGGAGAGGAATTCAACCTCGTTATCGTTGACGCGCCCTGCTCAGGCGAAGGAATGTTCCGTAAAGACGAAACGGCAATCAGCGAATGGAGTCTGCAGAATGTGAGGCTCTGTGCAGAAAGACAGGACGAAATTCTCAGCTACGCTAAGGATTTTGTCGCAGATGGCGGTTATCTCCTCTACTCTACCTGCACGTATTCGCTTGAAGAAAATGAAATGTGCATTGATAAGTTCCTTCGTGAAAACAAGAACTTTGAGCTTGTTGAGGTCAACGAAAAAGTTAAAAGTGCAACGGCTGACGGTGTTTTCTTTGACGGTTGCAAAACAGAAAACATTTCCTTCTGCCGCAGATTTTATCCTCACATTTCAAAGGGTGAAGGTCAGTTTCTTGCTCTTCTTAAAAAGACAGACACAAACTACATAAACATTAAAAGAGAAAATGCCCTTGAAAAGCTTTCAAAGGCAGAAGAAAAAATTGTTTTTGATTTTCTCGATTCAACGCTGATTGATTACGATAAAAACTGCGTAAAGAAATACAAAGACAGCATCGTTTATTTTGAACCTGATTTTACTGTGCCCAAGGGTGTTGCATTCTCCTGCGGAGTTACTATCGGTTCGGTGCAGAAAAATTATATTCAGCCTCATCACCAGTTCTTTATGGCGATGGGAAAGAATTTCAAGAGACAGATTGAGCTGACGAAAGAGGAAGCAGACAGTTACCTTAAAGGCAACACAATCCCCTGCTCCTGCGAAAACGGCTGGGCAACCGTTCTTATTGACGGATGCACCCTCGGTGGAGTAAAGGTTGTTAACGGAACAGCGAAAAATCATTATCCGAAAGGGTTAAGGAAGAATTGAAACGGATTTAAAATGCTAGACAAATTCGGGGTTGCAGGGCAAAGGTTTTCACCTTTGCAGATA
>JAXJUJ010000108.1:0-4749 GCA_036309125.1 Acutalibacteraceae bacterium
CACTTAGGTATGGCTGGTAAGAAATTAGGTGTTCACTATGCAACTCCTATCTTCGATAGTGCTACAGAAGAAGATTTAAATGAAGAAGTAGCTGAAGCTGGAATTGATTCAGATTATAAGACTTGGGTATATGATGGACGTACAGGAGAAGAATTTGATCATCCAATTACAGTTGGAATTATGTATATGTTAAAATTACACCACTTAGTTGATGACAAGATTCATGCTCGTTCAACAGGTCCTTACTCACTCGTTACACAGCAGCCTCTCGGCGGTAAAGCTCAGTTCGGTGGTCAGCGTTTCGGTGAAATGGAAGTTTGGGCACTTGAAGCTTACGGTGCAGCATATACACTTCAGGAAATTCTTACAGTTAAGTCTGACGACGTTGTTGGTCGTGTTAAGACTTACGAGGCTATTGTTAAGGGCAACAATGTTCCGCAGTCAGGTATTCCCGAATCCTTCAAGGTTCTTGTTAAGGAACTCCAGTCACTCGGTCTCGATGTTCGTGTATACGATAAGGATGAGCAGGAGATTGACCTTAAGCAGAACTTTGACGATGAAATGGGCTTTGCTCCTTCTGATGACAAGGCATTTACACACGTAAACGATGCTGAAAGTGCTGAAGGCTACGAGCTTGAAGACGAAGAGGGCAATCCTATCGCAAACGATGATATGGATGACTTTGCTGATATGTTCGCCGACAGTTATGAAGATGACTTCGGTATGGATATGGATGCAGAGGATGATTACGAATAATTCAGTTTGCTGAACATTTTATATAGATTTAAGGAAAAGGGGCAGTTATTTTGGAAAACAATACCTTTGAATCAATAAAAATCGGACTTGCTTCACCGGAACAGATCAGAGAATGGTCTTACGGTGAGGTAACCAAGCCCGAAACTATAAACTATCGTACCCTTAAACCCGAGAAAGACGGTCTTTTCTGCGAAAGAATTTTCGGACCCACAAAAGACTGGGAATGTCATTGTGGTAAGTACAAGAGAGTACGCCACAAGGGCATCGTCTGTGACCGATGCGGAGTTGAGGTAACAAAAGCTAAGGTTCGTCGTGAGCGTATGGGTCACATCGAACTCGCAGCACCTGTTTCTCACATCTGGTATTTTAAGGGTATCCCTTCAAGAATCGGTCTCGTGCTCGACGTTACACCCCGTAACCTTGAGAAGGTTCTTTACTTCTCATCTTACATCGTAACTGATCCGGGCGATACACCGCTTGAGAAGAAGCAGATTCTTGATGAAAAAGCTTATACAGAATATCGTGAAAGATATGAAGATGACTTTAAGGCAGGTATGGGTGCAGAGGCTATCAAGCAGCTTCTTTCAGAGGTTGATCTTGAGAGTCTTGCAGTTGAGCTTCGTGAGGAGCTCCTCGGCTCATCAGGTCAGAAGAGAGCAAAGGCTCTTAAGCGTCTTGAAGTTATTGAGGCTTTCAGAACATCAGGCAACAAGCCTGAATGGATGATCCTTGACGTTGTTCCGGTTATTCCTCCGGAAATCAGACCGATGGTTCAGCTTGACGGCGGACGTTTCGCAACATCTGACCTCAACGACCTCTACCGTCGTGTTATCAACCGTAACAACCGTCTTAAAAAGCTCCTCGAGCTTGGCGCACCTGACATTATCGTACGTAACGAGAAGAGAATGCTTCAGGAAGCTGTTGACGCACTTATCGACAACGGCCGTCGCGGACGTCCTGTTACAGGTCCGAGCAACAGAGCACTCAAGTCACTTTCAGATATGCTTAAGGGTAAGCAGGGTCGTTTCCGTCAGAACCTCCTCGGTAAGCGTGTTGACTATTCAGGTCGTTCGGTTATCGTTGTTGGTCCGGAACTCAAGCTCTATCAGTGCGGTCTTCCTAAGGAAATGGCACTTGAGCTCTTCAAGCCCTTCGTAATGAAGAGACTTGTTGAAACTGAAAAAGCAGGTAACGTCAAGTCTGCAAGAAAGATGGTTGAAAAGGCACATCCGGAAGTATGGGATGCACTTGAAATTGTTATCAAGGACCACCCTGTAATGCTTAACCGTGCTCCGACACTTCACAGACTTGGTATTCAGGCTTTCGAACCCGTTCTCGTAGAGGGCAGAGCTATCAAGCTTCATCCGCTCGTATGTACAGCTTTCAACGCTGACTTCGACGGTGACCAGATGGCTGTTCACGTACCTCTTTCAGCAGAAGCACAGGCTGAGGCTCGTTTCCTTATGCTTGCTGCTAACAACCTTTTGAAACCATCAGACGGACGTCCTGTTGCAGTTCCTACACAGGATATGATCCTTGGTTCATATTATCTTACTCTTGAAAAGCCGGGCGAACCCGGTGAAGGTAAGGCTTTCCGTAGCGTTGATGAAGCTACAATGGCTTACGACGACGGAACAATCACACTTCATTCTTCAATCAAAGTCCGTATGACTAAGACTATCAACGGTGTTGAGTACACAAGACTTGTTCCGACAACTCTTGGTAAGATTATCTTCAACAATCCGATCCCTCAGGACCTCGGTTTTGTTGAGCGTAACCCCGATGATATCGACAGTATGTTCAGACTTGAGGTTGAGTTCCTTGTTAAGAAGGGTAACCTTGGTAAGATCATTGACAAGTGTATCCGTGTTCACGGTACAGCTGTAGCAGCTGAAATGCTTGATAATATCAAGGCTCAGGGTTATACACATTCAACACGAAGCGGTATCACTGTTGCTGTATGTGACGCAACAATTCCGCCGAAAAAGGCAGAACTTCTTGCAGAAGCTGAAGCTAAGATCGACAAGATCAGCAGAAACTATGACCGCGGTCTTATTACTGAAACAGAGCGTTCAGACAGAATTATCGAAGTCTGGGAAGCTTGTACTCAGGAAGTTGCTAAGGAACTCAAGGCAAACTTTGACAAGTACAATCCGATCAATATGATGCTTGATTCCGGTGCCCGTGGTAACGATTCACAGCTTCGTCAGCTCGCAGGTATGCGTGGTCTTATCGCTAACACAGCAGGTAAGACAATCGAAGTACCCATCAAGGCTAACTACCGTGAAGGTCTTAATATTTCAGAATACTTCATTTCTTCCCGTGGTGCTCGTAAAGGTCTTGCCGATACAGCTCTTCGTACAGCTGACTCAGGTTACCTTACACGTCGTCTTGTTGACGTTTCACAGGAATGTATCATACATGATGAAGATTGTGGTTGTGATGAGGGTATCGAAGTTTACGATATCTTCCACGGCAACAGAAAGATCGTTGACCTCGCAGAGCGTCTCACAGGACGTTATCTCCTCAACGATTATATAGATGAAGCTACAGGCGAAGTTATCATGACCAAGGATAAGATGATGACTGACGTCGAGGCAAAGATCGTTGCTGATCACGCTAAGGCTAAGCATCAGGCAAAGATCGATGCAGGTGAGGCTGAAGAAGGCTCATCAGCTGCAGTTGTTATCCGTTCTCTTCTTACTTGTAAGGCTGAACACGGCGTATGTATCAAGTGCTACGGTTCAAACCTTGCAACAGGTGAACCTGTAACAGTAGGTGAGGCTGTAGGTATTATTGCTGCTCAGTCAATCGGTGAGCCCGGTACACAGCTTACAATGAGAACGTTCCACACAGGTGGTGCTAAGGACGCAGGCGATATCACACAGGGTCTTCCGCGTATCGAAGAGCTCTTCGAAGCAAGAAAGCCCAAGTCACTTGCAATTCTTTCAGAAATTTCAGGTGTGGTTTCATTCGAAGAAATCAAGAAGAGCCGTCACGTTGTTATCACAGATAACGAAAACGGTGAATCAAAGGCTTACCTCATTCCTTACGGTTTCCGTGAAATCGTCAAGGAGGGTGACAAGGTTACTAAGGGTCAGGCACTTACAGACGGTGCTCCGAATCCTCACGATATCCTTGCTATCCGTGGTGTTGAAGCAGTTCATGACTACCTTATCCGTGAAGTTCAGAGAACATACCGTACACAGGGTGTTGATATCAACGATAAGCACATTGAAGTTATCGTGCGTCAGATGATGCGTAAGGTTAAGATTGATGATGCAGGTGATACTAACTTCCTTCCGGGTTCAGTTGTTGAAAAGCACGAGTTCTACTCAGCTAATGACAAGGTTAAGGCAGAGGCTGCAGCAGAGGGTAAAGAACCTAACTGCGCTACATGCATCCCGACTCTTATGGGTATTACAAAGGCTTCTCTTGCTACGGAATCATTCCTTTCAGCAGCATCATTCCAGGAGACAACACGTGTTCTTACAGATGCAGCTATCAAGGGTAAGACTGATCCTCTTATGGGTCTTAAGGAAAATGTTATCATCGGTAAGCTTCTTCCCTCAGGTACAGGTATGAAGTGCTACTCCGAGGTTCAGCTCAAGAAAAAGGAAGACGCTCCTAACACAGTTATGGCTGATCTTCTTTCAGTTGAATAATATTTGACATAAGCCGTCGTATCTCAGGATACGGCGGCTGTTTTCATATACTTTAATTACCATTAAAATATATGCCTAAAACACAATATATCACGCACATTCGACTATTTTTCTTTTTACCATACGATAGTATGCCTTCAAAGAAGAAATACCCGACTGTACGCAATCTATTGTGTTTTAGGTGCGAAGCAGTTTTGAAAAAGGAAGATTTTTGTCTGAACAAGGCAAAAATCTGCAGATATACTGCCGTATTTCAAGGATTTTTAACGCAGTTCGGGCGAAAAGATTTCTTTCAAAACCACATCTTTTAGTGGTAATTAAAGTATAC
>JAXJUJ010000109.1:0-9890 GCA_036309125.1 Acutalibacteraceae bacterium
AAACGACTCCCCTACATACACGACTTGAATCGGCTATTATATTTCAGCGTCGCAGACCCTCAACTATTCAATATTATCTCTTATCTATTATCTGCAAAGGTGAAAACCTTTGCCCGACAAACCCGAATTTATCATGCATATGAAAAGAAAAAGCCTTGCCGTGTGGCAAGGCTTAAAATATATATTATTTTGAATTTGAATAGTTGGGAGCTTCCTTTGTGATGAAAACATCGTGAGGATGGCTTTCGATAAGACCTGCATTTGTGATACGTACAAACTTTGTCTTTGTCTTGAGCTCTTCAATGTTGTGGCATCCGCAATAACCCATACCTGCACGAAGACCGCCGAGCATCTGATAGATTGTGTCAGCAACAGGTCCCTTGTAAGGTACACGACCTTCAACTCCTTCAGGAACAAGCTTCTTGTTGTCTTCCTGGAAGTATCTGTCCTTACTGCCGTTAGCCATAGCACCAAGGCTACCCATACCACGGTAAACCTTGAAGCTTCTGCCCTGATAGATTTCTGTTTCGCCCGGTGACTCCTTACAGCCTGCAACGAGTGAACCAACCATGATTGCACTTGCACCTGCAGCGATAGCCTTAACGAAGTCGCCTGAGTACTTGATACCGCCGTCAGCAATAACTGAAACACCGTGCTTTGCAGCAACGTTAGCTGAGTCAAATACTGCAGAGATCTGCGGAACACCGATACCTGCAACAACACGTGTTGTACAGATAGATCCGGGGCCGATACCAACCTTAACGCAGTCAGCACCTGCAGCGATGAGAGCTTCTGTAGCCTCAGCTGTTGCAACATTACCTGCAACGAGTGAAATTTCAGGATATGCAGCCTTAACCTTTGAAACAGCCTTGATGATGTTCTGGCTGTGACCGTGTGCAGAGTCAAGAACGAACATATCTACGCCTGCTTCAGCAAGGATAGCAGCTCTGTCAAGAACGTCAGCTGTTGCACCGAGAGCAGCAGCGCAAAGAAGTCTGCCCCTTGAGTCTCTTGCAGAGTTGGGGTACTGAACACTCTTTTCGATATCCTTGATTGTGATAAGACCCTTGAGGAAGCCTGCATCGTCAACCAAGGGGAGCTTTTCAATTCTGTGCTTCATAAGGATAGCCTTAGCCTGCTCAAGGTTTGTACCTACGGGAGCAGTAACAAGATTTTCCTTAGTCATAACTTCGCTGATTTTGATGTTAAAATCAGTCATAAAGCGCATATCACGGTTTGTAAGAATACCAACAAGCTTGCCCTGTTCATCACAGATAGGCACACCTGAAATTTTATACTTTCTGCAAAGGTTTTCAGCGTCATAAGCATAGTGGTCAGGTGTAAGGCTGAAGGGTGCAGAGATAACACCGTTTTCAGAACGCTTAACCTTGTCAACTTCCTGTGCCTGAACTTCCATGGGCATATTTTTATGGATAACACCGATACCGCCTTCACGTGCGATTGCGATAGCCATCGGAGCTTCCGTAACTGTATCCATAGCAGCAGTCATAATAGGAGTATTGAGTGTAATCTTCGAAGTGAGCTTCGTCGAAATATCAATATCCTTGGGCAAAATGTCCGATTCAGCAGGTATAAGAAGTACGTCGTCAAACGTAAGGCCTTCCTTACCAAATTTCTCATCAAAAGTCATTCAAAATCCTCCTCAACTGTGTCGATTTTTTAAATTATTTAATTATAACGTGAATTTAGGGAAAATGCAATGTTTATTTAAACATTTTTTAAAAAATATCAAAGAAAATGTATCTTTTGAAAACCTATGATCGCATATAGTTTTGCGTTGTGTATCTTTTTATCAAAACAGTCCTGCCGTTTTGCCGTTTTTCTGATGTTGAGATAATGTGGCGGCGTAGTAAAAATCAGTGCCTGACGGGTCTGTGAGGAAATATACATAATCAGTTTCTGCGGGGTTAAGCGCAGCGTTAATTGCTTTCATACTCGGGTTGCAGATAGGTCCTGCTGAAAGCCCCTTGCAGTAATATGTGCTGTAAAGGTCGATGTAGCGCTTGATTTCGTCACTCTGCTCTGAAAGCGGAAGAGGATTGCCCTCTGCGTCCTTTTTGTAGCCGAGATAGTCGGCAAGGTTATATTTGATGTAGAAAGTTGTAACGTCGCTTTCAAGTCTGGGGAACGAGGGACTTGATAGTCTGTTATGGAAAACGGAAGAAACATTTGCACATTCAGCAATATCCTCGTCACACTCTTTCTGAATTATGGAGGCGAGCGTGAGGACCTCATCCATTGTCATTCCGAGTGACTCTGCTTTTGCTTCCATATCGGGAGTAATTTTGCTGTTGTAATTGTCAATGAATTTATCAAGAACGGATTTGGCATCTGAGTTTTTGTAAAATTCATAAGTGTCAGCGAAAACATAACCCTCGAGCAGGAAAACTCTTTCGTCAGGATTGCTGATTTCAATTCCTTCATAAGGCTCGTTGCAGACATTGAGAAAATCGTCAGCAGAGCAGACACCGTTTTCTTCAAGTCGCTGTGCAATCTGATAAATTGTAAATCCTTCGGGGAATGTGACCTTAACTATATTGGGGTTGGGAATCTCAATGTCAGCAGTTGTGCTCTGTGTTGTTAAAAAAGGAATGCCTTCGCCGATGATATTCCTGAACCAGGGCTTATCCTTTGACACGATAACCGTAGCGATAACTGCAACTATCAGAAGCAGAGCGATAATGATTATGACGGGACCTTTTTTGTTTTTCTTCTTCTTTTTTGCCGCTGGTCTGCTTTCACCGGATGGTTCTTTAACAGGATTTATGCTCTCGTATTCAGAATATTTTTTGTAATTGCTGATGTCAACAGATTCGTTATTGGTTATATTTTTATCATCATTCATTTTCTGTACCTCTGTAATAATATGTGATGTTTATGATACATTATTTTTTATTTTGTGTCAATAAAAGTATGTTTTGCGTAAAAACTAATTGCGGAGGTGAAAAAATGAACAAGAACAACAAGAAAGAGAAGAAAAACAAAAAGCTTTCACCGCTTGTGGAAAGCATTGTTGAAGAGTGGGAAACTGCAGACGAAGACGGTGTCTATGATGCGTTAGGCAGCTATACAGGTACAGCTGAGGATGGCGGAAGACCGATTCAGGATGCAGATGACTTATAAAAAATCAGGGTGGTTTTTAGCCACCCTGAAACTTTATTATTTATGGATTTTAAATGTTTTTGAAGCACTCCACGCCATAACCAGACCGAATGAAAGCATCACGAGAACATTGTGAAGCATATTAAGACTGTAGAAGTTCTGATATTCAGTAGAGCCGATGAACATATATGCGACAAAAATATAGAAAACAAAGCAGGGGAGAGCCACTGTGCAGAACTTTTCATATGAAACATTCTGAAGTGCAATTCCGAATTTCTTTGCAAGAATAGCTACAATCGCAACAGCAACCACAACTGAAATGATAACCGCGATGAGCATATATTCTGAACTGTCAAAACGTTCAAGAACAGGACGGACAATGCTTATACCGATCATACCTACAAAACCGAGAAGGAATGTGAAAACATTGGTAACCTTCTCAGGGAGCTTTGAGAATGCAGCTTCACTGCAGTCTGCCTTAGGTTTAAGATTTACAAGGAAGGCTGTGATGATACCGCCTGCGATGAAGCCTGTGAAATATTCCCAGAGCGACCACGGTGCAAATGTATCGGGGAAGGGATTTCCCTGAAGCATATGGTAGCCTCCGTTGCCGAAATAGAAGAAGAGGTCAGCGACTGTGATAGCTATCGCAAAAGCTGTGCAGGTGACAGCACCTGTAGCTGCAGCACGCTTGTCTTTAACGATGAATCTTGTAGAGAGTAAAACAGCAATTGCACTTACAGCAGAGGAAATTGTCATAATTTCCTGAAAATAGTTTCTGCCAGCAAGACTTGTTCTGCCGAGAATGTCTACTGTGAATTTCTTAGCCCATGAATCATTGTCAAAATGCTTCATAAATGCATCGTAAGCACTGTCTTTAATACCGACACTTCTGAGTTCGTCAACGAAAGCTTCTGCTGATTCAGGCTGAACAAGATTAAGAATCCAATGAGAAACTGTTGCCATTGCGATGTAGTAAGCGGCAAAGAAAACGGCAACTACTATTATAACGTGATAAAATTTCCATTGTTTATCACTGAAGCCTCTGCCGAGCATTACGCCGAAGATTGAAGCACAGCCGAAGCCGAGGCAAAGCATCATAAATACGCCTGACCACGGTGATATGTAGACAAAGCCTTCATCGAGCTTGAGTACACCTGTAATCTGCTCGAGAAGCGTACCCCAGGCAGGCACTGTTATCATAAAAGAAAGAGCTGTGAGTGAAGTCCATGTCAGATTCATCTTTTTTCTTGAACCGATTGCTGCGGAAATGAAAAGAACAAAGACGATACCTGCATTAAGAAGTCCCCAGGATGAACCCCAGCCGTGAGTGCCTCTCACTCGCCAGAGAAAGCCCATAAGAAGAGCACCTATGAGGACTATTATTGCTTTACTGAAAACGGATTGTTTTGCACGTTCCTGCATATTGATTCCTCCTGTCAATTATTTAGTTCGATTATAGCACGAAATTTCCTTGTCTGCAATATAAACGTTGTTTTATTGACAAAGAAGTTTACGTATAGTATAATTTTAAAGGTAAAAAATTAAAGTGAGGTAATGTTTTATGAATATAGCTGTTGTTCTTGCAGGTGGTTCAGGAAGCCGTATGGGTATGGTAGACAGACCGAAGCAGTTTATTGACATTTACGGCAAACCTGTAATTATTCACACCCTCGAAGCTTTTGAGATAAATGAAAAAATTGACGCAATCTGCGTTGTCTGCGTAAAAGAGTGGCAGGATGATCTTGCACTCTGGCTCAAGGAGTACGATATCCGTAAGGTTCGTTGGGTTGCAAATGCAGGTTCATCACGTCAGGAGTCTTCTCTCAATGCGCTTGATGCAATCAAAGAAGTCTGTGGTGATGATGATTATGTTATCATTCACGACGCTGCAAGACCGCTTATCTCGCAGAAGATTATCAATGATAACATCGTGAAGGTACGCGAGTACGGTGCTTGTGATACAGTTGTACCTGCACACGATACAATCATCAGAAGCATTGACGGTGACACTCTTGATTCAATCCCTGCACGTAAAGAGCTTTATATGGGTCAGACACCTCAGTCTTTCAGATATTCAATCGTAAGAAAGGCTTATGATGATTACTTTGCTTTGCCCGAAAATGAGCGTCCTGAAATGACTGATGACTGCGGACTTGTTCTTGCTGCAGGAGTGAAAATCGGAATGGCTATGGGCGATAAGCTCAATATGAAAATCACAACAATGGAAGATTTGCTTCTCGTTAAGTCAATTGTAAGAACAGGCAGATAAGCTGAACTGTTTAATTTAGGAAGGATGAAGTATCTTGTTCGCTAAAAGTTATAAAATAACAGAGCCGAAAAGATTTGAAATATTTGTTGAAGATATTCAGAATAAAGACGTACTTGTCCGTCCGGAATATCTCGCTGTCTGTAAGGCTGATATCCGTTATTATCTCGGAAACAGAAGCCTTAACGTGCTTAAAAGAAAGTTTCCGATGAGCCTTATTCACGAGGCTACAGGTGTTGTTGTCAAGGATAAAAGCGGAAAGCTTGCACCGGGTCAGCGTGTGGTTATGCTGCCCTGCCGAAAGGCAGATGACTGCGACGGAACAAAGTGTGACGAGTGTGTAAGAGATAATCCGCATCTGCTTGATAACTACTGTCCCGATTCAAAGTTCTGTTCAAGTAATTTTGACGGCTTCAGCAAGGAGCTTATGGATATAAGCACAGATTACCTTGTGCCGATTCCTGATGAGGTTGGAGCAGAGGCTGTTTTCTCAGAGCTTATTTCTGTTGGCTGCTGCGCACTTCGCCGTGCAGGACTTGATAAGTCAAATGCGCCTAAGAATATTGCTGTCTGGGGCGACGGAATTATGGGCTATATCATAGCTCTTGTCGCAAAATACAGCCTTGAATGTGAAGTGGATGTAATCGGTCTGAGCAAGGAAAAGCTTGCTGAATTTGACTTTGCAAACATTTACTATGCAAATGATATTGAAGACTTGCCTCGTATGACGGTTGCTATCGAAGCTGTAGGCGGAAATCCCTCAGGAATTGCCGCAAATCAGGCGATTGATAAGCTTTATTCGGGCGGTAAGCTCATCCTTTGTGGTGTTGCGAACGATAACATTCCGCTTAACACACGAATGATACTTGAACACGGTCTTTCAATCAGAGGCACAACGAGAAGTACAAGATGTGACTTTGAACAGGCACTCGAGCTTCTTAAGATTGAAGGCTTCCGTGAGCGTGTACTCAAGCTTCTTCTTTCAACAGTCGAGGTTGACGATATCAAAAAATACTACGCTGTATTTGAAAAAGAGTCGAAGTCAACAGCACTCGGAAAGAATATAATGAAAATTTCATTCTAAAACAAAACGGATATAAAGCGATTTGCTTTATATCCGTTATTTCATTTTGGGTAGAGATTTGATAAAATCAATAACCGCTTTTGCTGTGTTTTCAGGGATGTCGATTATATTTTCGGCATCCTTCATATTTTCAAGATAATGCGCATCTGAATCAACAAAAACCTGTACACCGTTGAGAATAGGATGGTTTCTCAAAAGCGTCTCTCTGTCAGCCTCAGCAGTCATTTCAACGGCAGAAAAGCCCATGTCCTCCGTAATCATACCGAGGTTTGAAAGTACGCTGTAGGAGCTTCTGTCGATGTGTGCGGGGTAGCAGACACCACCGTAATCCTCAACCGTCCTGCAGACGTCGCTGATGCTGATTGCACTTGCTATTGTCAGAAGCTTTTCCTGATTGCCGATAACATTATCTGTTTCGTCCATTATAAGCTGTTCACCGAAAATATCGGGACGGTTTTTAACGGGAGGCATAGATGAAATCACATAGTCTGAAAATTTCATTGCACTTTCAACGTCAGGGAAAAGACACACAACGTGAACTTCTTCCGAGGTACAAAGCTCCATTCCCGGGATTACAGTCAGTCCGATTGCCTCTCCTGCCTTGACAGCTGAAGCACAATTTTCGCAGGTATTGTGGTCTGTCAGTGCAATAATATCGAGACCGAGAAGCTTTGCCATATTGACAAGGTTATATGGTGTCATATCGTTGTCACCGCAGGGTGAAAGACATGAATGAGTGTGAAAATCGTAATAAAGCTTCATTTTAAATCAGCTTTGAGATAGCTGCTGCCATCTGGTATGAATTTTTATCAGTGCGGAGAATGACTACATCATTCTGCTTTGCTCTGCTCAGCGCATCGTTGTCAAGTGCTGCATTTTCAGTCAGCACAATACAGGCAACGTCAGCGAGGACTGCAACACCGATTGAGTTGATGTTACCCATTACTGTCAGCCAGACATCGCCTTCCTGAGCGCGTGACATAACCCAACTCAGCAGGTCACCGCAGTAGCAACCTGTGATTTCTCTTTCAAGATTTTCACCGCAAAGCACGTCGAGACCGAGCTTTTCAACAAGTTCTTTTATGTCCATTTAAGTTTCTCCTCGTCAATACCTCTGAAAGGTACAGGTATAAGTTTTTCGATTTCATTTTCTGCCATTTCTCTGCGGATTCTGAAAATGCAGTCATTTACAGTTGCATAGCCTCTTACGATATCCTCTGCAAGTGCGCGACAGGTGGGTGCACCACAGGTGCCGCAGTCGAGACCGGGGAAGTTCTGAACCATTTCAGAAACCTGATTCATCAGCTTCATAGAGTCTGTTACGTTGTCTGCAAGCTTAAGGACGGAAAGCGGCTCAAGAGGATAGTCCCAGTTCAGCTCTTTCGGAATATCCTGCTCGATGTGATTGCACGAAACGGGAAGATATTTCTTAAGCGTTGTAAGACGTGTTTTTGCAACGAATGTATTCGCAACTGTAAGACAACCGCCGACGCAACCTCCCGTGCAGGCGTTGAGTTCAATGAACTCAATGTCATTGAGCTTTTCGTCTTCAACCTCTTCAAGGATCTGGATTACGTTTTCAATTCCGTCTGCTGCTATGTATTTTTCACAAAGTGATGCAGAAGCTTCGCCACCGCTTGATGCCCAGCCGACACCGATTCTGCCGGACTGTTCAAGTGATCTGAGCTTTTCACCGTCAAGCTTATCCATTTTCTGCACAAGAAGCGGATAAATCTCGCTCATCGCAATAGCTCCGTTGACGTCAGAAGCATTTGCGGCAAGAGGGGACTTGATAGCTGTGATTTTAGCGGGGCAGGGTGTGATGAAAAATACACCTATATCTTCGTCAGAAAGTCCTGTTTTTTCTCTTGCTTCCTGACGTGCAAGTCTTGCTGATTCGTCCATAGGTGTTTTGAGCGTAATCATATTATCAATAAGCTCAGGGTAACGGACACGGATAAGACGTATAACCGCAGGACAGGCCGTTGAGATAACAGGCTTTATGAGATTCTGAGTTTTAAGCATTTTTCTCGTTGCATCAGAAACTATTTCTGCTCCCTTTGCAACTTCAAATACACTGTCAAAGCCAAGCTCCAGAAGTGCTGTAAGCACATAATTAACATCGTCGAGATTATTGAACTGACCGTAGAGCGAAGGCGCAGGCAGAGCTATTTTATATTTGAATGCCTCTATATCTGAAAGAGGGTCACTCATAGCTGTTTTTGCGTGGTGAGGGCAGATTCGTATACATTCGCCACAGTCGATGCAACGCTCAGAGATGATGGTTGCCTTACCGTGACGTACACGGATTGCCTGAGTAGGACAGCGTTTGATGCAGTTCATACAGCCAAGACATTTGTCTTTATTCAGATTAACTGAATGAAACACAGTACTCATTTTGCTCCTCCTTTATGTAATAGTCGGGATTATTTATTGTAGATTTTAAGCGTGATAGTTGTGCCGACACCGATTACAGTGTCGATATTCATTTCATCTGTGTACTTTTTGATGTTCGGAAGACCCATACCTGCACCAAAGCCGAGTGAACGGACGTTTTCGGGTGCTGTTGAGTAACCCTCCTGCATTGCAAGGTCAACATCGGGGATACCGGGGCCTTTATCGGCAAGAACAACAGTAATGCATTCAGGAGTGATTGTAGCATCAATGACGCCACCCTCAGCGTGAATAACCATATTTATTTCGGCCTCATAAACGGCAATTGCCACCTTGCGGATGAGGTTAGCGTCAAAACCAAGGTCTTTTAGGGAACGCTTAATCTTGCCTGATGCTTCACCTGCACAGGTAAAGTCATAAGCGTTGACGTCATAATGAAGTTTTACCTCTTCCATTATTTTCCGCTGCCTCCTCTGAGTCCGTTTGCATAAAGCTTACCGCAAGAAGTGAACATTTCGAGATCAGTTTTGATAAGAACGATGTCACGGTCTTCAGCGAGGTTAATCATACCGATATCAGGTGATTTACCTCTTACGAAAACGATACACTTCATATCCATCATTTCGGCAGTTCTTACAACCTGGGGATTTACAAGTCCTGTGAGAAGCACGGCCTGTTCTTTAACATAAGCGAGAACGTCGCTCATCATATCACTGCCGCAAGCAGTGTGAACTTCACGGTCGAGGAAGTCCTCACCGTAAATAATTGAACCTTCGAGAATTTCAACAATTTCTTTTACTGTCATTTTTAACCCTCCATGAGAATTATTACATTATATGATAACACAGATTACAGTAAAAATCTACATAAATTCGCACCATTTTCTCTGAAAAATGTTAAAATTTAATGAATAATTAAGGTTGATGATGTTTTGGAATATAATTTCGGGTTTGTCGGGGTGTTTTTTGCACGATTTCAAATAGTGCGTTGCCTCCCTTGCCTAAAGGGAGGTGGATTTTG
>JAXJUJ010000110.1:0-9951 GCA_036309125.1 Acutalibacteraceae bacterium
ACAGAACAAATATTACAATCAAAAGCAAAATTATTATTGCTATAAGCATAAGTTTTTACCTCTCAATTTAAAACAGCATAAAACTTTTCAATTTCTTCTTCATTTCCCGTTTTCTCTTTTTCTAAGTTTTCTTCAAGTTCTTTTCTGAGGTTTTTATCATTAAAAAGAGTTTCAATTTTTTCTGCAATATCAGTTTCATTCATCTGACAGACAAGTCCGTTCACTCCGTCATTAATCTGATCTGCAACAGTTGTAAAATTCGTCGTAACTATCGGACGGCACAGACACTTTGCTTCGTCAATTGCAATCGACTTGCCCTCATATCTTGACGGCTGCACGTAAATATCACACTGACCGATGTACGGATAAGGATTTGCCCTTTCACCAAGAAGTATAAATTCATTCTCAACTCCGAGCGATGAAATCAAAGCTTCAATCTCGTCTTTAAGCTCACCTGTGCCGATGTGATACCACTTGAATTTATAGTCTTTATCTTTGAGAATTTTCGCTGCTTTTACTGCGAGATCGATCCCTTTGGGCGGAGAAAATCTTCCGACTGTAAGAAGGATATTTTCGTCACCGTTTTTATTAAAAACTGTTTCCTCCTGCGCAGATTTTCTTAAGAGTCTTGCGCTCGTGATATTTTCAATAACAACAGTTTTACTTTCTGCAAAAGGAAATTCATCTGCTATGGAATCTGCACAAGCCTGCGAAACAGTAACGATCACATCGCACTTTTCAAAAGCTTCGGTGTTTGCAGCTTTGTTGATACCAAGCTTTTTGATGTCGCTGTGAACATAGCAGATTCTTTTGTCAGTATTTTCGTAATCTGCCGCGTAAAAACTTGCATTGCCTTCAAGGTAACCGATTACACAGTCATATTTTTTATTAACATCAGGCAACTGTTTTTTCAGTAGCTGCCACATTTTTCTTACTTTCAGATCAGGATTGCTTTCTCTATATGCACCTATGTACCTGATTCTGTCAGCAACAGAAGAAAGTCTGCCTTTTTTCAGGAAATACATGACAGCTGATTTTGCTCCGCCGTCAAACATTTCATAATCCTCAGTACCTGTTATAACATTTACCTCATCAGGAATTTTGTCGTAAAACAGACCCTCTCTTCTGAAACACAAAAGGTCAACTGAATATTTCTGATAATCAATCAGGGTCAACAGCGTCAGAAGACTTTTTTCAGCACCGCCGCTTCTGAGTGACGGAATCACAAACAAAATTTTCTTTTTCACGCTGTCACCTCTTTTAATTAAAGTTTTGAAAGCTTATCTCCCATCTGCATTGCATTTCGCAGATAGAGAGAAATTTTTTTCATAAGAACTCCCTTGATCTCATTCTCGTTTTCAACGAGTGAATTAAATGTATCAATAACAGGCTGAGCATCCGTCAGTTTTCTCGAATTGAGAACATACAGCTCTTCTCCGAAGAGATCTTTCGCAAGACCTCTTGACTTCACACTGTAGCCGAGCACTGCCGTCGGCACACCGCTTGAGTATGCTGCAATCGTTGCATGGGTACGCGCACCGATGAAAAACCGTGTGTTTGCTATATAGCCCTTATACTGCTTTGCATTAAGGTCAGGCGGAAGAATTTCTACACGTCCGCTGTCTTTGAACTGCTCATAAAACCGTGTCATATATTCATAGTCGTTGTTACCTTTTTCAACAACGTGAGGAACGAGCAGAATGTTAAGCGTTGTGTTTTCTAGAACATATCTGATAAAATCACTTGTCACTTTTGTTATCTCAGGGTTGTAACCCTCAACCAAAGGACTGACATTAAGACCGAGTGTGTTTTCCTTTGTGAAGCCTTCAATATGTTTTACATCATCTCTTTCCATACAGAAAGCAGGGTCAGGATTCAGGAAAATATTTTCATTTGCATTTTTATTTTTAAGAAGCTCATACGTGAGTGATTCTCTTGTGAATATAGCATCAAAATCCTTCAGACTCTGCAGCTTTTCCTCACTGAGATCTTCTTCGCCTATTGAGGCACCCCAGAGAACTACTTTTTTACCGCTTTTCTTGAGTTCTCTTGTGAGAACCTGAATGCCGTGATTGTCTCCGTAGCAGTACGTATCTCCACCGATTGAAACGCAGATATCGCAGTCCTGTGCCTGAGCTGTTATGTCTGAATACATTTTTCTCAATGCATATTCCTCAGAATGACGTACCTTAATATTAAAAGCTGACACAAGCTTTTCCATAAAGCTGAGCTGTCTCACCGCAAAAGTTCTTTTCTCAACCTCAGTGATTCCGCTGTCTGTTTCAGGTGCAAAGGATGAAAGAACAAACTGAGCATTTTTGTCAGCATTATCAACGATATTAACAGTACCTCTGACTATTGCCTCACAGCCGTGATTAAGACTTCCGACGTGATTGAATAAAAAATATTTCATCTTGATCTACCTTTATTTTCTGAAAAGTTTTCTTCCCGGGAAGAAGTAGTCTGATTCGTACATAGAGATAGTAAATGAGTCCATTCGCGAGTAGAATAAATATATTATTACCGTGAGCGTTACATACAGCGACCGATCTTTCGGTTTCACCGCATAGTTTACCACCCAAACAGTAAATATGATAAAGTAAATAGCAAGATAAATAGCAAGTCGCGCAAAAATCCAGTTATACAGAGCGAGCATATATATTGCAACATCGACAAAAACGATATTGGCAAGAATGTCGCCCACTCGTCCGAGCATTTTCAGACGTTCCCTGTTAAGATATGCGACAATAAGTGGATAAGCAATAAACATGACTCGGATCAAGCTGCTTCCGCCTTCAGTACCGCTCGTGAACCAACCGTTTTCGGAATAGTTCGAATAGCTCGTCTGCTCAAGTGCCGACAGGAACTGCGGAAGTATCGCGTCAAAGATAACAACAGCAACCATGCTGCCCACTACCATAAGGTAAGATGTTGCCTTCCACGCCTTTCGTCTTACAACAAAATATATCGGCAGCATTATAATCGCACTGTTGTGCATACAATATGCCAGCAGAACCAACACCGCATATTTTATGAAATCTGTTTTCCTCTCTGAAAAAAGATATCTCGTACCCAAAATCACAATCGATGCCGCCATATACTGTCGCATACCGTTCATAGCACCGCCGAGGTAACTGAATGCCACAAACATAAAAATTGCCATCTCAAACCGCGGACAGTATTTGTAAAGAATAATCAACGGCACAGGGATAGAGAACACCGCAGCAAAGGCTATAAGCCATTGAGGATCATCGGTCATATTACGGATAATATTCTGGAAAAATCCGAACATTCCCGTAAAGAAGTATTCGATTTCAACAGGGTTATAGTCCGGCATAAGATTGAACGAGTGCATATAGAAATATGTATCACCGATAGTTTTTCTCAGTGCCACAAACACAGTATAGAAAATTATCGGCAGAATAACTGCGATCGGGTTAGGCAAAGGCTGACCCAGACCGCCCGGGCGTCGAAGAGGAGCTCTTCTGCAGGCAGCTGCGATCAGGCACAATATAAGTGTCATAACCCAGACAATTATTTCATAAAAGTCGAAATCAAAAATTTTCATATATTCCTCAGCCTATGTAACGATTATAAATCTCCTTAAGTTCAACGAGAACACTTTCTTTTGAATACGGTTTTACAAGCTCAACCGCATTTTTTGAAAACTTCTCATAAAGATTTTCATCACTAAGAATTTCCGTGATTTTTTCAGCCATATCTTCGTAGTCATTAATTTTTACTACATAGCCGTTCTCGCCGTTTACACCAAGCACTCTGTGACCTCTGTTATCAGAAAGCACAACAGGCAGACCACAGGCAAGTGCCTCCATTACATTTACAGGCAGACCCTCACGGTAGCTTGAGCCTACTGCGATGTCACTCATATGTAAAATATCGTTGATATCTTCACGGTGTCCGAGGAAATCGACCTTAGAATCAATTCCCAGCTCTTTCGCAAGTTTCGGGTATTCACCGTTAAAGTTATCAGCACCGGCAATCAGCAGTCGCACATCATCACGTTTTTCGCTTATAAGCTTAAGTGCACGTATGAGCATCGCCTGATTTTTATTAAGATTCATCTCTGCGACATAAACGAGCAGCTTCTCGTCCCTTGAATAACCAAGCTTATCACGCAGAGACAATTTTTCTTCTTTTGAAACAGGAAAATATCTGTCACTGTTGTAGCCTACACCGTTAACCTTTGCCGTTTCCTTGGCTTTAAGGCGTTTCTTTGCACAGTTGTAGTCTTCATCATTGATTGTGATGAGACAATCAGTCATCATCGACATAACATATTCGATAGGGAAATAAACCATCCAGTTTGCTTTTGGTGATCCCTCATAAAAATGGAAGCCGTGAGCAGTATACAGAACTTTAGTTCCTTTTTTTCTCTGAGAAAAGGAAGCGAAACGTGCAAGAATACCACCCATCGGTGTGTGACAGTGGACAAGATCATAGTGATTGTCCTTTATAATCTTTTTAAGCATTCTGTACGCCTGCAGATTGTCCTTATCTGCAGGTGAACGCTTTATCGGTATTTCATATCTGTTATCACAGAAAGGCAATTCAACGTCACCGTGACTTGCAACGTCAACCTGCCATCCGAGATCATGAAACATTTTGAGATACGGTAAGTGGAAGTAATAAAAATGCTCTGTAATAGTAGCTACGTACAGTATTTTTTTCATTGCTTCACTTCCTTCCGGTTAATTTTTTGTTCCCTGAAATTTTTCCATTGTATTCGCAGCATCACTGTTGATGTCATCCTGTTTAAGTACGTTCAGAATGGTTCTGACAAATATTTTTACATCCATTCCGAAGCTCATATTATCCACATACTCCACATCAAGGGCAAACTTTTCCTCCCACGTGATTGTGTTTCTGCCGTTCACCTGAGCCCAACCGGAGATTCCCGGACGCACTTCGTGACGTCTCATCTGCTCAGGAGTATAAAGCTCAAGGTACTCTGTCAGCAACGGTCGGGGACCTATAAAGCTCATATCACCCTTGAGAATATTTATAAACTGAGGCAACTCATCCACACTTGTCTTTCTGAGCAAGTTGCCTATCTTCGACATTCTCTCAAAGTCGGACAGCTCTCTGCCCTGCTCATCGTGAGTTTTCACTGACATCGTTCTGAACTTATAAACAGTAAAAATCTTTCCGCCGAGTCCCGGTCTTTTCTGCTTGAAAAGCACCGGGCCGTCACGATTGAGTTTAATTAAAAGTGCCACAATAAGCATCAGCGGAGAAAGAATGATGAGTGCTGTGAGTGCAACCGTAAAGTCCATTACCCTTTTGATGTATCTGTACATCATAATCCCTCTCGATCAATCAATGAATGTGAGCATAACCACTCTGCTCAACATAATTAGGAACGATTTCCTTGAGCAATCCTCTTATTTCGTTTTCATTTGCCACTCTGAGCTCTTCAAGCTTCTGCTCAAATAAAGCATCATTCATTTCAAGCGGTTTTGTAACGAAAATTTTGTTATTCGCAGTCATCCTGCGTTCATTTGCTTCTTCCTCAAGAACAAGCTCCTCGTAGAGCTTTTCGCCCGGTCTGAGTCCTGAAAATTCAATATCAATCTCAGTGTAAGGCTTGTAGCCTGAAAGTCTGATGAGATTTTCTGCAAGCGAAAGAATCTTGACAGGCTCACCCATATCAAGGACAAAAACTTCTCCGCCGTGTGCAAGTCCGCCTGCCTGAGCGACAAGCTGTGATGCTTCAGGGATAGTCATAAAGTATCTGGTAATATCAGGATGTGTAACCGTAACAGGTCCGCCTTCCTTTATCTGCTCTGTGAATATCGGAATAACGCTTCCGTTTGAGCCAAGCACATTACCAAAACGAACCGCAGCAAACAAAGTGCTGCCTTTGCACTTTCTCTGGAAATACTGAACAACCATTTCCGTAACACGCTTTGTAGCGCCCATAACGTTGGCAGGATTTACTGCCTTGTCTGTTGAAATACTTACAAATCGCTTTACATTGTACTCAATTGCTGTCTTCGCAACATTATATGTACCGAATATATTGTTCTTAACAGCTTCCTTCGGGCTGTCTTCCATAAGAGGAACATGTTTATGTGCCGCTGCATGGAAAACAACTGTAGGCTTGAATTCTTCAAAGACCTCACGGAGTCTGTTTTCGTCGCGGATAGAACCGATTCTGATGTAAACCTCAGGGTTACCCTTATTGTGAGAATCAAGCTGATTTTTAAGCAAGTAAGCATTGTTTTCGTAGATATCAAAAACAACAATTTTCTCGGGTTTATATTTTGAAATCTGACGGCAGAGCTCACTTCCGATAGAACCACCGCCACCTGTTACGAGAACCGTCTGTCCGGTGATGTAATTACATACATGCGGATCAAGCTTTACTTCAGGTCGAGCAAGAAGGTCAGAAATATTGACATCACGGATTTTATTTTCACTCATACCTTCAGACATTTCGAGAATACTCGGTGATGTTTTGAGCTTACAGCCCGTTTCAACCGCAATTCTGAGAATTTCAGTCTGTCTTTCAGTCGCAACAGAAGGGATACAGATAATGATAGTATCGATTTTATATTTTTCTGCAATTTCAGGAATTTCATCGCAGGTACCCTTGACCGGTACACCGCGGAGTCTCTTGCCGATTTTTGCAGGATTGTCATCAACAGCAACAACAGGCTTACCCTTTGAATAATTATTAGCACCAAGCTCGCTGATGATAATCATACCCATATCGCCAGCGCCGACAATCATAACACGGTCCATTTTCTTCTGCTTCTGGAACTTCCTTGAACGCAGAAATCTTCTTGTCAGTCTGTAAAGTAATCTCATTCCACCGACAAGAATAACAACAAGAACCGTGCCGAAAACATAAACGTACATATTAAAGCAACCGTTTTTGATGTTTGAAATCGCAAAGCCGAAGGAAGACATAGCGATATCAATTGCCACACTCGAAAGTCCACCGATAAATGTTGCGGTAAAAACATTTGTCAGCTCACGTATTCCCGCATATTCCCACATACTTGAATAGATTCTGAATGCATTGAAAAGAAGAAAGAATACAAGAGTTACAGGTATTGCTCTTTGGGCGAATATAGTTACATACAAGCTAAACTCGTCCATATTGCCTGTGATTGAGAGAAAAGACATCTGTGCCGCAAAATACGATAAGTTCACTACGATGATATCAAAAAGTACCATAAGCACCTGCTTAGTGAACATATCCTTCCAATTTATACGTTTCATTTTACACCCTCCGACAGCATTCTGCCAATGCTGTGTATTTGCTTTTTTGTTTCTTTACTTTCTCAAAGCCCTACTACCCTAAATTAATCATACTAATATGAGTATATTCTAATACACCGCAGACTAAAAGTCAAGAAAATCCCCTTTTAATCAGCATCCAAATCAAGGAAAAGACGTAATTATTATATTGACAGAAATATCATCGTGTGATACTCTAAAAAAAACACTTTTAAGGAGCGATCAGCTATGATAGGACTCGGCACATGGGAAGCCCCGATCAATACAATGATTTTCAGAGGTACAGGTAGAGTTACAATAAGCGATGTCAACGGCGAATACGACTTCAAGTTTGAGCTCGTTGGTGAAAATCTTCCGAAAATCACAGTAAAAGACGTTGAAGAAGACGGTGACACACTCACAGCTGTAGGCGAATGTGAAGCTTTTGCAGGAAAAGAAATCCCCGTAACAGTAACCTTCACAGATGACACATTTTTGTGTGTCGTAAAGCTTCCGTTTGTAGGAAAACTCAAGCTCAGCGGTAATAAAATTGCAGACTAAAAAAATACGACTCACTTTTCGTGAGTCGTATTTTTTACTTAATTTCGTTTATCAGATAAATAATCTCTCTTTTAAGAATATTAATCCACTGACGGAAAATTCTGATAATTTTTTCAACAAGCCATTCTCTGTCATATTCACCCTCTTCACCGTTACCGCCGTAACAGCCGATGTTGCTGCTTGTGATTTCATTTCCGAAGAAATCCGTCTTAAGGTCGTCTTCAATCTCCATCCCCTTTCCTACAAGCGGTGATCCCAACACGAGCTCGTAAGCAAAGTAATTATCTCCGCCAACAAATCCCGGAACGGTATTTATCGAAGAAAGCTTTTCAAAAATCGGTGTCGGACAGTTGTAATAACAGTTGTTTGAGAAAACTGTGCCGGAGCCGATAATATCATCAAGCTCAAAATAAATCTTTTCCCCATCCTTCGGGATAATAATGTTGTTTGCAAAAATACCGTCGTAAACGTGTGTTATCTGGAACTCTCCGCAGCCGATAATCGTATTGTTGTAGAACTTAAATCCGTGCTCACCTGCAGGAGTGCTCGTCTTACTTCTTCCGTCGCCGTCATTTACAGAAAGACAATATCTTACAGTGTTGTTGTGCTGACCGCTGTAGTTTGCATTATTGCACATAAAGCGCATATTATCGTGAGAGTAGATATACTGATAAGTGCAGTTGTTTGTATGCGAGTCGAAGTCGATAGACATACCGTCTCCGAAATTTTTCTGACCTGCAATTTCGCAGTACTGGATTGTACTGTTTTCACTTCCCCAGAACCACATTGCCGCTGTGAAATACGTCGGTCCTCCGTTTTCGTCAACACCACTGCCCTGACAGCAGTTTATCGAACGGCAATGAGTAACAAGCGCACCGTCACACATACCTACTACAATCGCTTCGCTGTCCATATCGTGGAAGTAGCAGCCCTTAACGAGTACACCTGTGTTGTAGACAGGATCAATCTCTTCCTCTGTCTCGCACCAAGGCATCTGTGCATCATTCCATGAACCCCAGATATTAATGCCGTTGCCGCAGTCATACATCTCACAATTTGAAATCGTAAGGTCATTTACTGCGTATCTCGAACGTGCAGGGAGACCCTTTACCATAATACAGGTTCTCGCAAGTGCCGCACCTGCCGAGGTATTATCTCTCGCAGGGAGATGATAATTCTGAATGTCATGGAACTCAACGTTATCGATTGTGATTCCGTAAGAAGTTTTGTTCAGAGTGTCAATCCAGATACCACCACCGTTAGGTGCTGTGATTTCAAGATCAGAAATTGTTATATAACTGCAGTCGATAAGCTGCAGAACTTCTTTATTTTCGTTTGTTGTAAGAAGAGGTTTTTCGCCTTCTCCGTAAGACGAAATAACAATCGGATTTTCTTTTGTTCCCGAAGCCGTAAGAGTTGCAGCAAACTCATATGTACCGCCACATTTGAAGAGGATTTTATCTCCGACGCCAATCGTGTGATTTACAAAAGGATCGATTGTTTTCCACGGACTTTCAAATGTTCCGTCGCCTGAATCATCACCTGCAACTGAGTCAATATAAAATTCTCTTGCACCTGCTGCAATAACGTGTGGAACACTGAATGCAAACACAGAAAAAATCATAACAACAGTCATCAGGACTGAAAGAAATTTTCTCATAAAACCCCTCCCGAAAATTTCGGATAAAATATATCTACACACAATAATTTTAGATGATTTTATCTAAAAGTCAATAGATAAATAATATCTATCATAAAACATTATTGGTGATTGAAATGAATAACAGAATCAAAGATCTGCGCGAAGATAACGATATGACTCAGCAGATGGTTGCGGACAAAATCGGCATCACTCAGCGTAAATACAGCTATATCGAAACGGGTGTCCAACCCCTGACCGATGAAATTCTCGTCAGACTCTCATCGCTTTACGACACAAGCATCGATTACATTCTCATGCAGACAGAATGCAAAGAGAGATATAAATAAAGCAAGGAAAGTAATGTAAAAACTTCCTTGCTTTTTGTTTTTATCCCGATAAATTCGGTGTTGTCGGGCAGAGGTTACACCTCTGCAATTAATAATGAATGATGAATAATGAATAATTGAGGGTCTGCGACGCTGAAATATAATAGCCGATTCAAG
>JAXJUJ010000111.1:0-8733 GCA_036309125.1 Acutalibacteraceae bacterium
CAGTAGGTTCAAAGGGTGTTAACGTTACAGATGACCTTGCAGTTGACTTCGTTGTTACAACAACTGAGGGCTGCGAAAGAATCGCAAAGCTTGCATATGACTATGCAAGAAGAAACAAGAAAGAAAGAGTTTCTATCATTACAAAGGCAAATATCATCAAGACAACTGACGGTAAATTCCTCAACCTTTGCAAAAACATCGGTAAGGACTATCCCGAAATCATCACAGACGAGTGGTACATCGATATCACAACAGCAAAGCTTATCGACCCGAAGCGTCGTAAGGACTTCAAGGTATTCGTTCTTCCCAACCTTTACGGTGACATCATCACAGATGAAGCTGCTGAATTCCAGGGCGGCGTAGGTACTGCAGGTAGTGCAAACATCGGTAAGAGATACGCTATGTTTGAAGCTATCCACGGTTCTGCTCCCCGTATGATGCGCGAAGGCAGAGGTCAGTATGCTGATCCTTGCTCAATGCTCCGTGCTTCAGTTATGCTCCTTTCTCACATCGGTGAGCAGGAAAAGGCAGACCTTCTTGAAAGAGCTCTCGACATCTGTATGTTTGACGAGAAGAAGCTTCAGATTACAGGTCGTGATACAGGTTGTACCTGTGAAGAATTCGGCGACTACGTAATGGAAACTGTTAAAAAGCTTCGTGCATAATCGTAACGAAAGTGAGTTAAAACAATGCCAAAAGAGAAAAAGGACATCTCAATGTCCGTAATTAAGCGTCTGCCGAGATATTACAGATTTCTCGGCGAGCTTAAAAAGAAAGATATTTCAAGAATCTCTTCACGTGAGCTTTCACAGATGATGGGATTCACGGCATCACAGATAAGACAGGACCTTAACTGCTTCGGTGGTTTCGGTCAGCAGGGATACGGCTATAACGTTGACCAGCTCCGTGCTGAAATCGGTTCTATTCTCGGTGTAGGCAACGGATTTAAAACAATCATCATCGGTTGCGGTAACCTCGGTAAGGCTATCGCTTCCCATATGGCTTTCGAAGACAGAGGCTTTGAGCTTGTCGGTATTTTCGACAAAAGATCAGAAGAAATGCAGGATATCCGCATCAAGGGTATTTCTATCTCCCCTATTGAGGATCTTGAGATTTACTGCAAAGAGGTTGAACCTATCGTAGCTGTGCTTTGCACTCCTACATTGGCTACACCGGAGATTGTCGACAGACTCATCAATCTCGGCATCACAAACTTCTGGAATTTCAGCCATTATGATATCAATTCAGCTTATCCCAATGCAAATGTCGAAAATGTTCATCTTAATGACAGTCTTATGACTCTCAGCTATCAGATTACAAATAATGGTGGTGTTGAATAATGAAGGTTATGACTTTTAACGTCCTTTGTCACGGCTGTGAAGGCCACGACTGGTTTGATCGTCAGGACGATGTTATCGCAACTGTACGAAACTATATGCCCGATATTTTCGGTCTCCAGGAGGCTCATCTCGACTGGATGAAAGCTTTTTGGAACAATATGCCCGAATATGATTATGTCGGCGTAGGCCGTGAGGACGGCAAGGAAGAAGGAGAATTCTCCCCTGTTTTCTACAAGAAAGATAAGTTTGATTTCATTGAAGGCAACACATTCTGGATCAGTGAAACTCCGGCTGTACCCTCAAAGTCCTGGGATACAGCCTGCATAAGAGTCTGCTCTTATGCAAAGCTCCGTGACAAGGCAACGGGCAAGGAATTCATTGCAATGAACACTCACCTTGACCACGTAAGCGTTGAAGCACGAAAGAACGGTGTGCGACTCATCAACGAGTTTGCAAAAGACATTGACTGCCCCGTTGTTATCACAGGTGACTTCAATATTCCTGAAAAAACTGACTGCTACCCCGATATGATCGGTTACGGCATTTTCAGAGACACAAAGTATGTCGCTCCCGTTACTGAGGACACATTTACATTCCACGAGTTTTTCCACCACAACGGTGAACGTTCGGTTATCGACTTTGTTTTCATTAACAAGGGCTTTGATGCCGCTATCTATCAGGTAATCCAGAACAAAATCAACGGCGCATTCCCGTCTGACCACTGCCCGGTTATGGCTGATATTGAATTTAATTGAATTTAATTGATTTAAAATTATTAATCGCCTGATACTTAACAGTATCGGGCGATTTTTTCTTTCACTATATTTAATCTTCGAACTGATTTCGGTATAATCAATACATTGTCATTTTCGTTACAAAAAAAACAACCTGCCCGAAAGCAGGTTGTGAAAATTAAAACTTTTCTTTTTTCTTCTTTTCTGTCTTGCCCTTAGCTTCCATACGTGCAGCCTTTTCTTTTTCTGCTGCTTCCTTAGCTGCTGCTCTTTCAGCTGCAAGCTTTTCGTTAGCTGTGTTGTTCTGACTGATAGCCCAACGTGTGATCTTCATATGGTTTCTGTCAGCACCTGTTTCGATGATGAGAGAATCCTCTTTAACTGTAACGATCTTACCGATGATACCACCGATTGTTGTGATTTCGTCACCGATCTGAAGGTTGTCACGCATTGCCTGCTCTTCCTTCTGCTTTTTCTTCTGCGGTCTGATCATCATGAAATACATGAGTGCGACCATACCTACGATCATAATAATTGACATTGATGAACCGCCACCAAAAAGGCTACCTGTCGGGGCACCTGATGCTGCTAAAAAGTTCATAAAACTTCCTCCTGAAAACATAATATTGACATTATACAGTACTTTATATAATTTTGCAAGTAAAATTTATCCTATTTCGACAGTTTAAATTCTTGTATCAAGCAAATCCACGTATTTTTCTTTAAATTCATCAAAAGTTCCTTCTTCAAGTGCGGAACGAATTTTTTTCATAAGCGTATTATAGAAATAAAGGTTGTGTGTTACGCAGAGTCGCATTGCAAGCATTTCTTTTGCCTTGAAGAGATGACGGATATAAGCCTTTGAATGCTTCTGACAGGTCGGGCAGTTACATTCGGGATCAATAGGCGTGTCATCCTTCATATACTTGGCATTGTTTATATTGATTATTCCGTTCATCGTGAAAAGGTGTCCGTGACGTGCATTACGGCTCGGCATTACACAGTCAAAAAGATCTACACCACGGCTGACAGCTTCAATGATATTACCGGGAGTGCCGACGCCCATAAGATAACGAATCTTATCCTTCGGTGCAAACGGCTCAACAGCAGAAATAATTCTGTACATATCCTCTTTCGGCTCGCCTACAGCAAGACCTCCTATAGCATAGCCGTCAAGATCAAGCTCAGCAATTCTCTGCATATGCTCTACTCTGAGATCATCGTAAACACATCCCTGATTAATACCGAAAAGGAGCTGATCCTTATTGATTGTATCGTGAAGAGAATTGAGTCGTTCCATCTCCTCTTTACAACGTATGAGCCAGCGGGTTGTTCTTTCACACGAAGCCTTTGAATACTCGTGAGTAGACGGATTTGCAACACACTCGTCAAATGCCATAGCGATAGTCGAGCCGAGATTCGACTGAATGCGCATACTCTCTTCAGGACCCATAAAAATACGTTTACCGTCAATATGCGAAGCGAAGGTTACTCCCTCCTCCTTTATCTGACGGAGCTTAGCGAGTGAGAAAACCTGAAATCCGCCGCTGTCAGTAAGTATCGGTCCGTCCCAGCCTGTGAACTTATGAAGACCGCCAAGCTCTTTTACAAGCTCATCGCCCGGTCTTACGTGCAGATGATATGTGTTACAGAGCTGAACCTGTGCGCCTACATCTCTCAGGTCATAAGCATCAAGTGCACCCTTGATCGCACCACAGGTTGCAACATTCTGAAATGCAGGAGTTTTAACTGTGCCGTGAACGGTTGTGAATTCACCAAGACGTGCTTTCCCCTGCTGTTTGATTATTTTAAAAGAAGCCATATTACTCTCCCTTATCAGCTATAAACATTGCGTCGCCGAAGCTGAAAAATCTGTATTTTTCATTGACAGCCGTATTGTATGCATTCATTGTGTTTTCATATCCGCAGAAAGCACTAACAAGCATAATGAGTGTGCTTTCCGGGAGGTGGAAATTCGTCAGAAGTGCATCTATACATTTAAATTTATATCCCGGATAGATAAAAATGCTCGTCCAGTCATCGTATTCGCAGACCTCACCCTTCGCCTGACAGACTGACTCCAACGTACGGCAGCAGGTTGTACCGACTGCAATGACACGTCCTCCGTTTTTCTTGGTACGGTTGATAATATCTGCAGTCTCTGCAGGGATAGAATAATGCTCGGAATGCATCTGATGCTCTTCGATATTTTCCGTCTTAACGGGGCGGAAAGTGCCGATTCCGACGTGAAGTGTAACAAAACCGACTTCAATTCCTTTTGCCTTGATTTTTTCAAGGATTTCGGGAGTGAAATGAAGACCTGCCGTCGGAGCAGCTGCAGAACCAAGCTCTTTGGAATAAACAGTCTGATATCTTTCGCTGTCTTCAAGGCGTTCTTTTATGTAATGCGGAAGAGGCATTTCACCTATTTCATCTATTACATTATAGAAGTTGCCTTCGTAATCAAATCTTACAACACGATTACCGTTTTCCATAACTGAGAGTACAGTGGCTTTCATAAGACCGTCACCAAAGATGAACTCTGAACCTTCTCTCGCTTTCTTGCCCGGTCCTGCAAGAACTTCCCATTCGTGTGCATCATGCTGATTAAGAAGAAGAAACTCAACAACAGCTCCCGTCCCTACCTTGACACCGTACATACGCGCAGGAAGAACTCTGGTGTTATTAAGAATAAGGCAGTCGCCCTCCCTGAGATAGTCGAGAATGTCATAGAAATGCTTGTGTTCGACATCACCTGTTTTCTTATCAAGAACGAGCAGACGTGATGCATCTCTGGGCTCGATAGGATGCTGAGCTATAAGCTCTTCGGGCAAATTGTAAAAAAAGTCGCTTTTTTTCATCATAAAACCTCAAAAAAATTAATGTTTCGCAAACATTGGTATTGACTTTAAATATTTATAATGGTATCATATTCACCAAATATTCGTGTTCATATTTGTATTATATTACAGAAAGAGTGAATGCGCAATACATTTTTAATTTTTATTTACAGGTGATTAGGTATGAAAACTTACAAAGTTGGTATTATCGGCGCTACAGGTATGGTTGGCCAGAGATTTGCTTCTCTTCTTGAGAATCACCCCTGGTTCGAGGTTGTACTTGTTGCAGCAAGCCCGCGTTCAGCAGGCAAAACATACAAGGAGGCTGTAGGCAGCCGTTGGTGCATGGACACTCCGATGCCCGAGAGCATGGCAGACCTCGTTGTATATGACGCAACAGCAGACGTTGAGAAGATCGCAAAGCTTGTTGACTTCGTATTCTGCGCAGTTGATATGAAGAAGGACGAAATCAAGGCTCTCGAAGAGAGATATGCTAAGGCTGAGTGCCCCGTTGTTTCAAACAACAGCGCACACAGAGGCACACCGGACGTTCCGATGGTTGTTCCTGAGCTCAACGCTGACCACATCGAAGTTATCGCTTCACAGAAAAAGCGTCTCGGCACAAGCCGCGGTTTCATCGCAGTTAAGTCAAACTGCTCACTTCAGAGCTATGTTCCCGCTGTTTATCCTCTTGATAAAGCAGGCTACAAGGTTGACGCTGTTCTCGTTTGTACATATCAGGCTATTTCAGGTGCAGGTAAAACATTTGATACATGGCCTGAGATGATCGACAATGTTATCCCCTTCATCGGCGGTGAAGAAGAGAAGAGCGAGCAGGAGCCTCTTAAGATCTGGGGTAAGATTGAAGGCGACGCTATCGTTAACGCTGTTGAGCCTCACTTCACAGCACAGTGCATCCGTGTTCCCGTTTCAAACGGTCACCTCGGTGCAGTATTTATGAAATTTGCTGACAAGGTTCCTTCAAAGGAAGAAATCCTCGACGTATGGGCAAACTTCAAGGGTATCCCTCAGGAGCTTGCACTTCCGAGCGCTCCGAAGCAGTTCCTCAACTACTTTGTTGAAGACAATATGCCTCAGACAAAGCTTCAGCGTGACCTTGAAGGCGGTATGGCTGTAAGCATCGGCAGACTCCGTGAAGACACACAGTACGATTACAAATTCGTATGTCTTTCTCACAACACTCTCCGTGGTGCTGCAGGCGGTGCAGTTCTTCTCGCAGAACTCCTTGCTGCTAAGGGTTATATGGACTGATTAAATTAAAATAACGTTTAAAGCCGTAACGAAGTTTAAATCCCGTTACGGCTTAATTTTATATTCAGGTTGGTGATTACTATCAAACAGACTGTATTTACAGGCTCAGCGTGTGCCATTATCACACCCTTCGGAGCTGACGGTAATGTAGATTACAGGATGTTAAAAAAACAGGTTAATTATCAGATAGAAAACGGCACAGATGCCATAGTTGTCTGCGGCACTACGGGCGAAAGCGCTGTTCTCAGCACGAGAGAACACCGTCAGGTTATAAAATCTGTAGTGAAATACGTTGAAAAACGTGTACCCGTAATTGCAGGTACGGGAAGTAATTCAACTGAAACTGCTGCAAGACGTTCGTACACAGCAGAAAGCGTAGGAGCAGATGCACTTCTTGTTGTGACTCCGTATTACAACAAGTGTTCACAGTCAGGACTTATCGAGCACTATGAATTCATAACACAACAAACAGATCTGCCTTTAATCGTCTATAATGTACCGTCGCGTACAGGCGTGGATATAAAGCCTGAGACGTATCGTGAATTGTGTAAAATCAAAAACATAGTTGCAACAAAAGAAGCAAACGGGAATATATCTGCTCTTACAAAAACACTCAGCCTTTGTGGCGATGAGCTTGACATTTACTGTGGTAACGATGATCAGACAGCAGCATTTATGGCTATGGGTGCAAAAGGTGTGATTTCCGTCCTTTCAAATATTGTACCCGAAGAGATACATAAAATGACAACGCTTTCTCTGAACAGCAAACTGAAAGAAAGCATATTTCTACAGTTTAAGTTACTTGAACTGTGTGAAGTGTTATTCTGCGACGTTAACCCCATCCCTGTCAAGTATGCTATGAGGCTTATGGAGCTTGACAGTGGTTTTTATCGTCTGCCACTGAATGACACAAGTGATATCAACAAAAATCATATAAGAGCTTGTCTGAAAAAATACGGTCTAATATCCTGAGCCTGAAATATCGAAATATACTTAATTTATTTTCCCACAAGCATCAGTATATCATCGACGGACAGATGCGGTTGAAGTGCTTTATTGATAGAAACGGCTATTATTTTCGATGCACGCTCAACAACAAGATCAATCTCACGCGGTGTTATGATCATTTCACTGTTTTCACTGCGTGAGACTTCCTTCTCGTCCTCTGTCAGATCTTTTACAAGCGTCTGCGCATCTACAACCGTAGGAATACCTATTGAAATCACAGGCACACCTATGGTATCATTATTGACAGCAGCTCTTGCATTTCCTACGCCTGATCCCGGGACAATCCCTGTATCAGACATCTGTATGGTGCTGCCCAACCTTTTCAGTCGCCTTGCAGCAAGTGCATCCACTACTATTACGGCACAGGGCTTCACGGTTTCTACTATCCCCTTTATTGACTCAGCGGTTTCTACACCGGTTTTGCCAAGCACACCCGGGATAAACCCCGCAACAGGACGAAGATCACCAAGACCTATGCTGTCAGAAAGTTCCTGAGTAATGTGTCGTGTTGCGAGTACCATATCTACACTCACAGGACCTATGGCGTCAGGTGTGATATCCGTATTGCCAAGGCCTACCGCAAGTACGGTTCCGTTTTCAGGCAAAAGCTTTCCAAGCTCTTCACCTATCGCAGTCACTACATCAGCATCAAGTACGGCTGACTGTGCAAGGTCAGGTATCTCCGCAGTGATGTAAGTTCCCTCCGGCTTTCCAAGGCTGACAGCTCCGTCATTGCTTATAATTTTTATTTTCGTGAAAGCTACCCCGTTTTTTACATAGGATTCGCTTTCAACTCCCTGAGGTATTTTTCCCTTGAAATGCTCGTGTTTTTCAACAGCAAGGTCCGTTCTGAAATCCATAAAAATCACCTTGATAAAAAAATTGAAAAAAAGTAAATATTTTTAAGAATTTTTTAAAAAATCTCTTGCAATTTTACCATTTTAATGATATGATTACTAACTGTGTAATGCATTAAAGGAGGTGGAATGATGCCTAACATCAAATCAGCAAAGAAAAGAGTACTTGTAAACAAGTCAAAGGCTGCACGTAACAAGTCAAGAAATTCAGCTCTCAAGACAGCTATCAAGAAGGCTAACGCTGCTGCTGCAGCTAACTCACCTGATAAGGAAGCTGCTGTAAAGTTTGCTATTAAGAAGGTAGACCAGGCTTGTGCGAAGAATCTTCTCCACAAGAACAACGCTGCCAGAAAGAAGTCAGCTCTTGCAAAGCTTCTTGCAGACTAATTGAGATTAACAATACGGATGAGCAAACGCTCATCCTTTTGTTTTTTTATCAGAAAAATCCTTGACTTTGCCCAGATACTGTAATATAATTAGTGTAAATAAAATTCAGGAGGTACTATCCCATGTGTGATACACTTAAAAAGATCCTTAAAGTTGTAGGTATTATCGCTGCTATCGCTGCTGTTGCTGCAGGCGTTTATTTCCTCGTTACAAAAGTTCTTCCCTGCAAGAACAAGGTTGAAGAAGACGACCAGAGCGATTACGTTTCATGCTCATGCTGCGACATCGACGATCC
>JAXJUJ010000112.1:0-65933 GCA_036309125.1 Acutalibacteraceae bacterium
AAAAAGAAAAAACCATAAAAAATTAAGCCTCGGTTTCAAACCGAGGCTTTTCTCTTAATCTGAAAACGGAGTATAAATTTTACCGAATTTAAAATCGACAGGATCTCTCGTCAAAGATGAACGGTAGATGCTCAGTACCATTCCTATTGCAAAATAAATACACAGGTTGGACGAGCCACCGGCACTCATGAAAGGTAAAGTGATACCAATAACAGGAAGAACCATAAGACACATGCCTATGTTGATAACGACGTGTGCTACAATCATAACCGCAACCGCTGTGCAAATAATTTTACCTGTAAATGATGCTGCACGCTGACCTACATTAACAATCTTAATAACCAGCACCAATAACAGAAGAAGTGCGGCAATAGCACCTATTAAACCTAATTCTTCACCAATTACAGTAAAAATCATATCATTTCGGCTTTCAGGTACTAATCCGCTTTGTGTATATGCACCGTTAAAAAGTCCCTGACCAAAAATCTTACCTGAACCTATAGCGTTAATTCCTTGCTGTTGTTGGAATATAACTTCTTCATAGGTAGCTTCTGTAAGAGCATCAGGAGCGTAAATTGCCATAAATCTCTGCTTTTGGAAATCTGAGAAAAATTCAAACCACAAAATAGGAGCCAACAACGCAACAGCACCGATTCCAAAAATGAAATACCTTACATACAAACCTGCTGCAAAAAGCATTCCAAGAGTCATAACCATAAAAACAAGTGCTGAACCCAGGTCACCTGTAAGGATAACAAGTGCAATTACGACCATTGCGTGCATACCAAGAAGAAAAACGTTTCTGAACTTATTAATATCGTGTTTTACAGAATCAAGATGAACCGCAAAAGTTATCATAAATCCGATTTTTAAAAGTTCAGAAGGTTGAAAATAAAAGCTACCAAGCTTGATCCATGATATTGCATCAGATCGACCCTCAGGGGCATCTCCGATAAAAAACAACGAAACCATCAATCCAAGACATACTAAAGCAATTAGCGGCCATAATCGTGCTAGTGCATCATAGTCTACCAAAGATATGATAAGGGCACATGCAAGTCCTAGAATTACAGCAATAATCATTGTACGTACATCTCTGGGAATCAAAGCATCTTCGGTAAGTGTTCTGCGTGTTGCGCTGTAAACCATTATAGTCCCAAACGCCGAAAGCAGTATGCATAGTCCGACGAGTAATTTATCTGTACCTTTTAGAAAATCTTTGAACCAATAAAGGATTTTGTTCACTGCATCACCTCCGAGTCACAGAGTAATTATATATGCATTCATTAATAATTTCAAGTACAAAGTTATTTACTTATTTATTTTTTGTGATATAATATTTAAAAGATTTTGTTTTGGAGTGATATTTTGGCTTTATATTACAGCAAATGTGTAGCTGACACTTTCGCTATCGGCAAAAAGCTTGGTGAAAAGCTTAAGAAAGGCAATGTTGTGGCGTATTTTGGACCTATGGGTATGGGTAAAACAGCGTTCACACATGGTCTTGCCGAAGGATTGGGTATTGATGAGAAATCTGTCAGCAGCCCTACATTCGCCCTTGTACACGAGTACAGAGGTAAGAAAAACACGCTATATCATTTCGATATGTACAGAATCTCCACCTGGGATGATCTCTATACTACGGGTTATTTTGACTATCTGGATGCATCCGAAATCCTGGCAGTTGAATGGAGCGAAAATATAGAAAACGCTTTACCCGAGGAGTGCATTAAAGTTATCTTCACACCTGGTGATAACGAAACTGAAAGAAAGATTGAAATTATCGGAGTAGATTTATCTTGAAAATTTTAGGTATAGACAGCACTGCTAAGTCAGCATCAGTAGCAGTACTTGAAAACAAAAAAATATTAAGCAGCTTTTATATTAATACAGGATTAACACATTCTCAGACATTAATGCCTATGCTTGAAAGTGCACTTAAGTGTGCTAACCTGACACATAACGATCTTGATCTGATTGCCGTCAATAAAGGACCCGGATCCTTTACAGGGATAAGAATAGGTGTTGCAGCAGCAAAAGGACTTGCTGATACAACAAATATAAAAACTGTCGGTATATCAACACTCGAATCGATGGCATATAATCTTATTGGCTGTAATTGCATCGCTGTTGCGGTTATGGATGCCAGATGTTCGCAGGTTTATACGGCACTTTTCAGGATAAATGATTCTGAAATAATCCGTATAACAGATGATGAAGCGATGTCTGTCATGGATCTGGCAAAGAAGCTAAAAAGTTTTGACGAAGAACTTATTTTAGTTGGCGACGGAGCCGATTTATGTTATAGGATTTTATCTGTTGATTTACCTGACATTAAAATTGCAGCGGAGCATCTTAAGTATCAGAACGCGGTCGGAGTTTGTTTAGCAGCTGCTGAAAAGTCAAGCGAAATGTATATCGAAGGTAAAAATCTTGTACCCGAATATCTGCGTCTGCCACAGGCTGAGCGTGAATTAAAAAACAAATTTAAAAAAGGTGAGTGAGTAATTATGAAAATTGCAATCGGAGCTGATCACGGTGGATTCGAGCTTAAAGAGTCAATTAAAAAGCATCTCGATGAAATCGGCGGCTATGAAATATGTGATTATGGAACATATTCGAGCGAATCTGTAGACTATGCAGCAATCGCTTATAAAGTAGGAACAGCTGTAACTGAGGAAAATATTCTTGGTATCCTTTGTTGCGGAACCGGAATCGGCATCAGTATTGCCGCCAATAAAGTCAAGGGTGTTCGTGCAGCTTGCTGCTCTGACTATTTCAGCGCAAAGCTTACAAGACAGCATAATGATGCAAATATTCTTTGTATGGGTGGACGTGTAGTCGGACCCGGACTCGCTAACGAGTTAGTTGATGTTTTTCTTGCAACCGAATTCGAAGGTGGCGGAAGACATCAGAGAAGAATTGACCAGATCACTGCAATCGAAAACGGGGAATTTTAAAATCACGGAGGTTAATTATGGCTAACGTTATTATCACAAATCATCCGCTTATACAACACAAGCTTTCAATTCTCAGAGACAAACATACATCTTCAAAGGATTTCAGAAATCTTGTCAGTGAGATAGCTACACTTATGTGCTATGAAGCAACAAGAGATCTGCCTTTGCAGGAAATCGAAATTGAGACACCTATATGTAAATGTAAAGCTCATAGCTTAGAAGGTAAAAAACTTGCTTTCGTTCCTATTCTTCGCGCCGGACTCGGAATGGTAGATGGTGTCTTACAGCTTGTGCCATCTGCAAGAGTCGGTCATATAGGTTTGTACCGTGATCCTGAGACATTGAAGCCTGTTGAATATTACTGTAAACTTCCTGCAGACATTACTGAACGTGATGTTATAGTTCTTGATCCTATGCTCGCAACCGGAGGTTCAGCAATAGATGCAATCTCAATGATAAAAGAGAGAAATCCAAAGTCTATCAAATTTATGGGACTTATTGCAGCACCCGAAGGACTCGATGCATTGAAAAAAGCTCATCCTGATGTAGATGTTTATCTCGCTGCAGAGGATAAAGAGCTCAATGACCACTGCTACATTGTTCCCGGACTCGGCGATGCAGGAGACAGAATTTTCGGAACAAAATAATAATAACCGCACTGAACGATATAATCAGTGCGGTATTTTTTTGTGCTTGTCTGCATAAGTTTTACTCGGAGGGATAAGCATGAAGAACTTAAAAATTAAAAAAACTCTGAATTTTCGCAAATATTGCATCGGGGTCAATGGCTTCGAATTTGACTGGAAGTTGATTTTAGTAATGATTTCAACGATTTCTGGTATTATAATAGGTTCACTGACAGCAAAAGGGGAGGGAAGCCTATATTTAAATGTTATAGAAGTTATCAATAACTATCTTGTTGATAATGAATTTGAAACAACATATTCAGTTTTTATTGTTTATTTGCTTATACCTACAGTTTTTGCAATGATACTTTTTTTCAGCGGTATGTCTCTGATAGGTGTTCCGACTGCATGTATAATACCGTTCACATTTTCGTTGTCCGGAAGTATAGTTATATATTATATGTTTGATGCATTTGCATTAAAGGGATTAGCCTATATTGTAATAATGTTATTACCATACTTAATAATATCTTTGCTATCACTGATGCTTCTTTCAATAGAAACGATAAAAATGTCACAGTATCTTATCAGAACAATAAGCAAAACAAAACGTAATTCTGATTATAATTTTACATTATATTATAAAAACTACTTAAAAAGCTATGCGTTGATAATAATAGCGTGCATTATTAAAATAACAATTGATAAATTATTTGTCGGACTTTTTACCTTTTGATAATTTATTTAACGGATTGGATGAGACAGCTTCCTTAAGCTGGGAATCAACAATATGAGTGTATATTTCTGTAGTTGAGAGGTTTTCGTGACCGAGGATTTCTTTGATTAGAAGAACATCAACATTTCCTTGTTGATACATAAGCGTTGCTGCTGTATGTCTTAATTTATGCGTGGAAAATCCCTGATCACCAAGACCGGCTTTTTCTAAAAAGGTTTTGACAATATATTGCACAGTTTTGGGACTTATTCTAAATTTTCTACTACTGAGAAAGAGGGCATTCTTGTCTTTAACTCCGTCAACAGGACGCACCTTCATATACTCATTCAAGGCATTGATACACATATCATTTAAATATATAATGCGTTCTTTATTTCCTTTTCCGGTAACACGCATAGTATTATCTGATCTGATATCACCATAATTCAGATTAACTAATTCAGAAAGTCGCAGACCACAATTCAAAAAAATTGCAATAATACAGTAATCACGCTCTTTAAATTTGCCGTCAATACAATTGAGAAGGTTGATGCTTTCGTCAAGAGTCAGATATTTAGGTAAAGCTTTTTTAGCTTTAGGTGACTCAAGCTCTTGCATAGGATTATTTTCTATCTGCCCTGTATTAACGGACAGATATTTAAAATAAGCCCGTAGCGCAGAAGCTTTTCTTGCACGTGAAGCAGCGTCGTTGTTTCGATCAGTCTTGCAATAAGATAAAAAAGCATAAGCATCCTGAATAGAAACAGTTTCAATTAATTCAAGATCTATTCCTGAAATATCAATCTGTTCAAAATCAATTTTACTATCAACTTTTTTTCTGAATATAAGTAAAAACTTAAAAAATAATCTCAAGTCAGATGCGTACTCTAATACAGTAAGTTCTGACTTGTTTTTAATTATACTCATATAGTTAAGGAATTCAACAACACTTAACGGTAATTTACTGAACTCATCTTTATGCATAATATCACCACTTAATAAGAGCATCTGTTTATATTATCATTATAACAGAGGAGGCTTAAAAAGTCAATTAATTATACAAAAGAACTAAGATTTTGTATAATTATGAGTGCAAAGTGACGAAAGTTGTTGAGAAATATGTTTTTTCTTTCCAGCAGGCGGGAAACGCACAGCCACAGGGCTGTAGCGAGTTTCGCGGACGTTTCGGGCCTCTGGGTTCCCGAACGTTCCGCGACGTGTCTGAAGCTGCAGCACTGTGGTGAGCGTCTCACGCTCTGCCGACACTCACTGACCGTACGTAGTGGACATAGCACAGACTTACCACAGAAGGCAAACACTCACACCTTGAGGGCGCTCCCCCACGGGGGACGGGAGGGGGCAAAACAAAAGGACCCCGACAAACGTCGGAGTCCTTCCGTGAAAAGTGAAGATAATCAATATCTCACACCTATCGGGCACCTAAATATTAGCACAGCCTTGTGGAAAAGTCAACACTTTTTTTGATGTCAATATATTGACCCTTCAGGGTCCTATGTAGCACACATCAAGGCGGACACAGCCGTCAAGGTGGAGACCGTAAGGTACTACCTTGACAGCTGTGTAATCCGCCGTGATACATAGTAGTCGCTATGATAGAAAAACAGTATGCGACTGGGCGCGGGTGGGAGGCGACCGAACAAGGCGGAGCATCGCTGACCACTCACTCAATATGCTCCGCCGCAGTGAGGGTAGCGGGCGGGAATACAACTGTTCGAAGTGCCGACCACACAACTTACCACACCACTACACTTCTCAGCTTCCCGGTAACCTGCCCCCGGCACGAGTAACCGAGAATGCGACCGGAGCAAAAGCGAAGCGGCTGTTTTTCGTGGCTGTCGGCTACCCCCGGGCGCATTCCCATAGTTGACAATTATTGCACATCTTCCTCAGAAGGCAAACACTCACACCTTGAGGGCGCTCCCCCACGGGGGACGGGAGGGGGCTGTTCCTACCGTTTGCACTATTTTGTTATGTGGCTGTCGCTTGTATTAGACTGCCGAAGGCTGTCTGATACATTCTTGATAATATAGAAACAACGTTTTTCAATAAAAAGCCTTCAATCCTTTATGTATCAATGCTTTCAGCACTTTCTTATGTCTAACGATTGTCTTATAGAAGAACTTACTTATTACAAGAATTTGACTGAAATTACTGCAGATTGTATTATAAATAATAGTGGTGCTATTATTTCAAGAGCTCAAAAAATCAAATTATGTGGTACTTTTATCGAGACTGCACACATCAGTGACGATAACGGCACGGTTCGCGAGGTGGTAACCTCTGCGAACTTCTGCCGTGAAAGACTCTGCCCGATGTGTCAAAGACGAAAGTCTTTGAAAACATCTTCAGATGTCCGAAAACTTGTTGAATATCTGAATGGCCGTGGCTGGATACATATGGTGCTGACCGTAAAGAATTGCTCTGCATCAGAGCTGGACGAAACAATAACGAAGTTGTTTCGTGACAGCTCATTTCTTATCACGAAAACGCCCGAATTCAAGAAGGCTTTTCGTGGTGCTTTGCGGTGTCTTGAAGTTACCTTCAATTCTGAGACTGATACTTATCATCCACATCTGCATGTGTTATTGAGCTCTGACAAGAGCTACAATAACAACAGCAGAAAACGCATCAGCCGTGATCGGCTGCGTTGGTTGTGGTGGGAAGTATCAGGCATAGACTATATGCCACAAGTACACATTGATTCCAATGTTAACGAAGGTATCATCGCAGAAATAGCAAAGTACTGTGTCAAGCCTTTAGAGCTTGACTTGCCCTCTTCAAAGCGGTGCGAAGTGTTGGAGACACTTCACTCTGCTTTGCACGGTCGTCGTCTGATGCAGACTTATGGAGAAATCAAGACAGCTTTCAAAGCTCTGAAGATAGATATCAACTCTGATTCTGAAAGGGAATATGTAGCTGACACCGAACAAATGTTCGTATATGATTTTGAGCTTTCACAATATTGGAAAAGATAATTGATTTGACTTTTTATGGAAAGTCAAATCGAAAGGGGTGCTTGCTTATAAAAAGCGAATACCTTGACCCGAAGATGATCGAACATGTTTTATACGCTCTCACGCCTCAGAATAGGCTAATATGCCGAGTTTGCTTGAAAACTGGGTTGAGACTTTCTGACGTGCTTTCACTTAAAACAGACAGCCTCAGCAAGCGTATGACAATACGCGAGCTGAAAACAGGAAAGAAAAAGACTTTCACCATTGGTGACCGTCTTTTTCGTGAGATGTCGGTTCAGGCTGGACAGGTGTATGTGTTCCCACACCGCTCTGATCCTGATCGGCACAAAACAAGGCAAGCTGTATACGCTGATCTGAAACGAGCTTCTAAGGCTTTTCGGGTCAAGTGCAACTTTTCTCCGCATAGCTTGCGGAAGGTTTACGCTGTGGAATTGTACAAAAAATACGGTGATCTGAAGCGAGTTCAGAATGCTCTGAATCACGATAATGATGTTGTAACAATCATTTATGCTTTAGCAGATGAACTTCAGCGTAGAAAATAAAAAAGAGACTCACTGTTGACAGTGGGTCTCTTTTTGTGTTAAGTTATAACCGACAGATGCGGGGAAGCTTCTATCACGGGCGTTGGGTTATAACCTTACTTTGTGATAATATCATAGCTTTCAACTGTTGTCAATAGAAACTTTCAGAGAGGAGTGAACTGACTGAAAGCAGATACTGAACGAAATAATTCTACAAAATCTATCTTTTGTAGCCGAGGTTTGGTCGGCTTTAATTGCTGTTTAAGCAATTATACAAAAGAAATATTTTGTATAATTAAGGGGAGTTTGTAATAAGAATATACCGTATTTTTTGCAAATACAGTTAATATTCCCATTATAATGACTATTAACTTTGTAATAACGGAATTATACCACCGATATCAATCAATGGACCTTCAGACAATTCAATGTAATTAATATTATATTTTAAAAGAAAATCTTTAATTAAATCTCCATCGATGTGTGTATCAAGTTTACCTGTAAAGACAATCAGGTTTTTATCAAGCATACCACAAGTTCCGCCGATAAAACCGTATTCACGACCTTTTAATACAACCGAGCCTTTTCTGATTAAAAGACAATCAAATCCATTATTCACAGCAGTCTTATATATTGATTCATCATCAGTTATTAAAGCATTTTCTTTAATTAATACAACTGAACAAGCGGCATATCCTTGATTTACGTGGATTAATTCATACTGATGTAATTTAGCGTAATTCTCCAATGAATTATCAATATATTTAGTGTTACATAAAATTTTATTTCCGGCAACGGTTACATTTAACTTTACATCACCCGGATATGGTGAAGAAATTTTGTGTTCTGAAACAATTAATTTAATTTCATTATTCAGATTATTAATTGTTAAATAATTAACAATTATAAATTTTAAACTTTCGTCTATAATAACACAGTTTTCGCTTACCTGTATAAATCTGCAGTCTGCATGTGTGGCAATATCCGTAAACATCTTGTCATTATATGGAATCTCAACGACCTCAATGCCCCAAATATCTCTAATTTTTTGTGAAATCAGTGGATACTCCGAAGAAATTAATACAGACAGCACTTTTTTGTCAGGTAACAACGGTTTAACAGGAAGTTTTTTCAAGTACCTCTCCCCTTTTAGACTCCCGCTTCATATGCGGCTCTTATTGTTCTGACTGGAACAACTTCAAGCAGTTCTTTGATAGAATTATTTAAATTAATATAATTATGATATGGAACAATACATTTTTTAAAACCAAGTCTGGATGCTTCCTTAATCCTTTGTTCGCAGCTACCAATTGACCGTATCTCACCACCAAGACCGATTTCCCCGAAAGCAATTACATCATCTCGTATCGGCTCATCTTTAAGACTGGAAACGAGCGCAAGTGCTACCGACAAATCAGAAGCAGGTTCATACAGCTTAAGTCCGCCGATTACATTTACATAAACATCAGTGTTTCCGAAAAAGTATCCTGCACGCTTTTCGAGTACAGCAAGAAGCATCGACAGCCTGTTGTAGTCAAAACCATTGGCTGTTCTTCGTGGATTTCCGAATCCACTTGAAGCAACAAGTGCCTGTACTTCTGCTAAAATCGGCCTTGAACCCTCCATAAGGCAAGCTACACATGAACCTGAAGTGTTTTTAGGTCTTCCCGAAATCATCATTTGTGACGGATTCTCAACCTCAGATAAGCCATTGTCTTTCATTTCGAAAACACCGATTTCATTTGTAGAGCCATAACGGTTTTTGACTGCTCTCAAAATTCGGTAAGACAAATGACGCTCTCCTTCGAAATAAAGAACTGCATCTACTATATGCTCAAGTACCTTCGGACCTGCTATGTTTCCGTCCTTGTTTACATGTCCTACAACAATAGTAGGAATATTTAATGCCTTAGCGCACTGCATAAGACAATTTGTACATTCTCTGACCTGTGCAACACTACCGAGTGAAGAGTTTAATTCAGTAAAATTCATTGTCTGAATAGAGTCGATTATTGCGATATCAGGTTTTGCAGAATTCATATATTCACTTATAACCTGAACATCCGTTTCGCAGAACACGAACAAATTTTCAGTATCAACTCCAAGTCTTTCAGCTCTGAGCTTTATCTGATGTGCAGACTCTTCACCTGAAACATAAAGAATTTTAAGTGACTGTCCTAAATACTGGCAAATCTGCAATAAAATCGTTGATTTTCCAATACCCGGATCACCACTTAAAAGCACCAGAGATCCTTTGACAATACCACCGCCAAGGACTCTGTCCAATTCTTTCAGACCTGTATTATATCTTACTTCACCGTCACAAGTGATTTCATTGATTCTCTGCACATGCGATGTCAGTGCAGAAGATGTCCTTTTAATTTTCGAGGATGAGTCTGCCGCTTTGAAAACCTCTGACATAGTATTCCACTCATTACAACCGGGACAGCAACCAAACCACTTAGCACTTTCATATCCACATTCTGAGCATACATATACATTTTTAGCCTTATTTGCCATTATAATCACCTTTTATATACGTAATTGATTGTCCCATCAGCAATTAACATCGCTAGTTTAAATCGGTATTCTTCGTTTTTTAATAACGTTAAATCTTCAATATTTGATAAAAATCCACATTCAACAAGCACCGACGGTATCTGTGAATGATACAGCAGATATATCTCTGTTCCGGATTTTTTTGTTACCCGTTTATTATCTTTCTGAATGTTCGACACAACAGAATTCTGAATTGCATCAGCAAGTATCTTGCTTTTAGCGTTATTATGTGAGTAAAACACTTGTGTGCCGTTCTGACGTTCATCAGAAAATTTATTCTGATGAACACTGATAAAAATAGCATTGTTACTATTTTGTTCAATAATTTTCATGCGATTTCTTATATCTGAAACCTTTTTAGCACGTTGAGTTTTCAGACCATCGTCGCAAGTCATTGTATCAGTAGTTCTCGTCATTACAACTGTAAAACCATATAGTTTCAGAATTTTTTCCAGTTTCAAAGCAATGTCAAGATTATAGTCTTTTTCATAGGATTTATCTAAAGCTATGGCTCCCCCATCTTCACCACCATGACCTGCATCAATTATTATAATGTTATTTTCTTCATTACAAACAGAATTTACACTTTTAAAGCCAGTGAAATTGAGTAAATTAATCAATGTTACAAATAATAAAGTTAGAGAAATTGTAATACCCACAAGTTTCATATAAATACATTTCATCTAATCCCCCCACGTAAAACTCTATGCAGGAGAATTTTATATATGAAAAGAAATCTTATTCGTTTATCAGGAATAATTACAGGAATTATTAATTCTGTAGTAGGTGCTTGTGGCGGAATAATAGTGGTAGAAAGTCTTATTGCTGGCGGTTTTTCACAAAAAAAGGCTCAGGCAACAGCTATTTCTATAATGTTGCCTCTAACAGCAATAAGTGCCGGTGTATATTACGCTAAAGGTTATACAAATATTTCAGACTCTGTAAAATACATTCTCCCGGGGATAGCCGGTGCAATTGTGGGAGCTAAACTGTTGACAAAAACGTCTGATAAGGCTCTGAGAGTAATACTCTCGATATTTATAATATATGCCGGCGTAAGGATGTTTTTTAAATGATAATGGAAATATTGGCCGGATTTATATCCGGAGTTGTTGGTGCAATGGGATTTGGCGGTGGAGGTGTTCTGATTCTTTACCTGGTTCTGTATAAGGATATGCCACAGTTAAACGCACAAGGAATAAATTTATTGTTCTTCATACCCACAGCTGTTACCGCTCTCATAAAGCATCATAAAAATAATCTTATTGACAAAAAAATGAGCCTGACTTTCATAATATACGGTATTATTGGTGTGGGTATAGGATATATACTAATAAATTATCTGGATGAACACCTGACAAGAAAAATATTCTCAATAGCATTGATATCAGTTGGTATAAAATCCTTAATAATTAAAAACAAAAGAAAGAATTCAAATAACCACGAGTAGCTTTAACTATCAGAAAATCTATAAGTTTTTTAACAAAAACACCAAGATAAAACCCTATAACATTCAGAATCAGGTCATCAACGTCCGGATGTCCGTTTCCTAAAAAATACTGAGAAACCTCTATTGAAAAACTAATCACTACAGGCAAAATTGCTAAAAGCAATCTGTTTTTTATAAATGCAGAAACAAGAACTCCAAGAGGGAAAAATATCGCTAAATTTCCTAAAAACAAAAAAATAAGCTCATAATCCGGATAATCTCTGTCAAAAGTAAAAGTCATCATTTCAAACGGTATGAGATTTACTTGCGGTCGTTCAAATGTTATAACTCTGACCATAAAAAAAGTATATATCAATATAACAATATAGTAAGCCAAAAAGCCTTTAGTAGCTTGCTTAATGAATTTGCTGTACGCATTAATAAAATATTCATTGTCTTTATTTGCCAAAAGCTTAACTATAAAATACATTATACAAACAAAAAACACAACGAACAATAGCGCAGGTCTGTCATAATAAAACAGTTGATACCACCTGAAGGTAAATCCACCATTATTGATATGAAATATTATCTGTTTGATAATCGCAACTGTAATCCAAAATACAGTCATAATAATTAAAGCGTGAGCAAAAACTATCGGTTTAGGATTAAGCAATTTATCAATAACCAGTACACTTAACAAGGAAATTAAAATAGTTGCAATAATCTGACTAGTCAGATTTCCCAACAAAGAATATCCGGGTAAAACAGATATCGTAAAAACAGCTGTACACAACAGCGTTTTGATTATATCTGTAACTTTCACATCTTCCTTTTTACACATTCAGATTTCTCCTGTAATCAATATAGGACTGAAGTATGATTGTGGCAGCAACAGCATCAACAACATTTTTTCTTTTTTTCCCACGTGTATTAGTCTCATTTAGATAATTATGGGCTGACACTGTTGTAAGTCGTTCATCCCAAAGTACACAGTTGATTCCCGATACAGTTTCTAATTCGCAAGCAAATTCCTTACATTTTGCTGCTCGCGACCCTTCAGTTGCATCCATATTTTTAGGATAACCTACTACAATTAATTCAGGCTTTTTTTCAGCTATAAGACTTGTTATTCTATTAATTACCTTGGGCATATACGTTTCATTTATGACCTCAACAGGAAATGCGAAAGTTTCAAGGCGGTCACAGACTGCTATGCCCGTCCTTACATCTCCGTAATCAACTGACATAATAATCATATGACCGCCTCCGTATTAAAAATTATTGAGTATTTTCAGCCGCTCCCGGTGTAGTATCACCGGAAGGTTCTGCCGGTACTTCCGGTGTATCCGGTGTAGCCGGTTCATCATCACTGTCTGAGTGATTGTTATCAGATCCTGAATCGTTATCCGGTTTTGAAGAGTAATGACCCGAACAATAAGATGGTAAATGCTCTTCAATATACCAACCGGCAGCTCTTGAAGAACAATTTGAAGAAGCTAACTTTCCTGTAGAAGTACAATAATACTTTTTAACAAGTTCACTATTGTCTTCAAATTCTTTTTCAGCAAGACCTTCATGGACTTCGTCCATTACAGTTTTATAAATTGTTCCTGCAGGGTTACCTGAAGTATGAATAGTTTTAGGAATATCATATCCATACCATACCGCTGCAACATAGTATGGAGTTCCTCCAACCATCCACTTGTCGTAGTTATTATCCGTAGTACCGGTTTTTGCAAAATTGTCAAAACCTTTAGTTTTGTAATTATAGCCGGTACCGTACGAAGCTGTTGTTACTGTCTCCATCATATGTCTCATAACTTCAGCTGTCTCAGGAGAAATAATTTGTTCTCCTGTATTATCACGGTTATCAAGAATAACTTCGCCAAGCGAATTCTCTACATAAAAGTATGAGTATGGCTCGTAGTATAATCCACCATTACCGAACGAAGCATATGCAGCAGTCATATCAAGAGATGTAATACCAACATTCATTGATCCTACAACAAGCGGAGCGGGATTATTATCCTCACCGTCAACAGTAGTTGAAATGTGGAATTTATTCTTGACATAATCATAAGCCACATCAGTTGAAATCATATTAACACAAATACGTGCCGGTACAGTGTTCAAAGACTTTGCGAGAGCAACCTGTACGGTTGTGTTGCTGCCTGAACCGTGATTACCACTGTAGTTTTTAGGCCAGAGTCTTCCGTTATAGGTAATAGATGAGTCTCTGACATAAGTCGACCAGGTGATTTCACCTAATTCAATTCCGGGCGCATAAGAGCTCAAAGGCTTGATTGTTGATCCCGGAGGTCTGGGAGAATCAGTTGCTCTGTTGAGAACTCGATTACCCTCTTTTTCTCCAGCCTGACCGACTATAGCTACAACTCGGCCACTGTAATCCATTATTGTAATAGCTGACTGAGCTTTCTTATCCAGCCAATTAGTCTTGTTTACGTAGATTTTTTCTACCTTTTTCTGAACATCAAGATCTACAGCTGTGTAAATTTTAAGACCACCGCCGTAAATCATATTTGTTGCTTCTCTGGTTGAGCATCCGAGTTCCTTCTGTAAATCGTCTATAACATCATCAATAACATAGTCAACATAGAAGCTTTGTACTTCCTTATTGTTGGTGGCTTCTTTCTTGTTTTTCTGACGCTCGATTTCAGCGGCACTAGGTACATAATCATCATCGGTTGTAAAGATAAGATCATAGTTAACAGCTTCATAATACTGCTCTTCAGTGATTTTACCTTGTGACAACATTTCGTCAAGGCAATAAATCTGTCGAAGTCTGTTTTCTTCAGGATTTTTAATCGGGTCAAGTGAGTAAGGTTTCTGTGTGATCGCAGCTATTACTGCGCATTCAGCATAATTGAGCTCACCGACTGTCTTGCCGAAATAAGTTTCTGAAGCTGTCTCAACACCGTAACAACCTTGTCCCAGATATAAAGTGTTGAGATAAGCCTCAAGAATCTGATCTTTAGAGTAATTCTTTTCAAGATTAAGTGCTGTGAGAATCTCGTTATACTTTCGAACAAAAGTTACCTCATTATTACCCGTTACATTCTTTACGAGCTGTTGTGTGATAGTTGAACCACCTTGACCTTCGTATTTTGAAACAATCATAACGCCGATTGTTCTTTTCCAGTCAACACCCTTATGATCATTGAAACGCTTGTCTTCAAGAGCAATAAAAGCATCTCTCATGTTCTGGGGAATATCATTCAGATCAACCCAGATTCTGTTTTCTGTACCGTGAAGGCGAAGCAACTCAATTTCGTTGCCATCAGAATCAGTTGCATAAAGAAAGGATGTCTGATTCTGGTTGTTCTTCGCACTTTCAAGATTTATTACCGGGTCACCGTTAGTAACAGTAACTATGTTCACAACAACATAACCGACTACAATCAATGCAGTAAGAGAAATGATAGAAAAAATTGACAATACTGTTGCACCAAAGTTAGAAAGATGTCTACGTTTTTTATTTTTCTTCTTCTTTGCCATACAAACACTCCTTTCTTTTATTTTCTTAATTTTTTTGCTAATTTTATTTTAAATTTTCTCGCTTTAGGTACAAAATCATTATAAAGTGAAAACTTAAAATGATTATTTACTAAAGCGTATTCACCTATAAACTCAATCAGATCTGAATTAAAACTTGCCTTGAAATCTCTGATACCAACGAAGTCCTCTCTGACTTTAAACTGGCCCAGAGGCTCATTCTTGTCTGACGGGTGTTCAACTTCATCAACAAATACATAACCCAGATCATGAATATCGCATCCGGTTTCTACACTCTTCTTTAACCTGAGATAGTTAACAAAGTGACTTGGACGGGTTTCGTTTCTGAGTATATTTCTACTTCCTCCAAAAATACATCCGGCAATACCGTTATATCTTATAGTGAGTCCGGCAGCAACACAAAATCTTTCTTTATCCGAAAACTCTGATGCCAACTGATAACGCTTCAGATAATTATCAGTTTGTTGCTGTATTGTTTCGTTTTCGTTAGAAAGTTTTTTATACTGTTTTTCATTACAGTTTTCCATCTTTTTCAGATTTTCCTGAACCTGACGGTCTCGTTCGTCCTGAAGCTTTTTATCTTCCGACTTGTCATAATATACTAACGACAAATCCATATAATCTTTAAAAACTTCCATCAAATGAGTTACATAGTCAGAATTTCTTTCCATGAAATCGTTTCTGTCAGATGTGTCACCCATAACTTGCATGAAATCTTCCATTAATTCCGGATTATTTTTAACTTCATCGTATGTGCAAATCTTAGATGTAAGACCTCTTTGATCACCTATTCTGACGCTGTATCGTACACCCTTTTCACATTTTTTAATAATACCGTCAGCAGTGTATCTCTCACCGGTTTCAGAATCCTTTAAAGGAATATAGAACTGTACAGGTGCTTTATATATATAATTTTCGATATTATGATTAAGTCGGTAGCCCTTATTTATCAGCATATTGTGAGCATCAAGGCCAAACTGCTGATTTTCATTATTGATTCGCAAAGGAATATGCGGATCTGTGAGCAAAGCAGTAACATTATGTTTTTTCATCTCACCCTTAATAAAAGTGGTAAAACTTTCTATAAGGCTATCATTAGTATAATCACAGATAAATCCATCCGGAATATACCATATAAGACCTGCTAACGGAAGTTTTCTACCAAGAATAAGACACTGGAAAACTCTTTCATCACCGTCATATCCTACATAAAAATGCGATTTCCAAGCCGGCTTGGCTTCAGGCCAGAGAGAACACTGCATATATGTTCCGCCATTATTTATGACATAATCATCAAATGCTGCAAAATCTTTTTCAGATTCAAATCTGTACATCAGATATGCTCTCTCCTTTTCTTGAAAATTTCAATGTGTTCACGTTCTGAAAACGGAACATACTCACCGTTAATCTTCATATATTGCTCATGGCCTTTTCCTGCCAGCAGAAGAATATCACCTTTTTCAAGTAAAGATAAAGCATATTCAACTGCTTCACCTCTGTCAGGTATACCGATATATTCTCCACCGGCTTGATTAACATAATAACCGATTTCATTAATTATATTGCACGGGTCTTCGAAATCAGGATCATCAGAGGTGAGAATTGATAAATCACATTCCTTACCTGTAATAAGTCCTAATTCTTTTCTTCTCAGTTGTGTACGACCACCGACAGCACCATACAAAGCAATGATTCTGTTATGCGGATAGCCCTTAAGTGTATCCAGCATGCTCTTCATACTGATTCCGTTATGTGCATAGTCAATGATAACATCAAAGTCATCACAAACATATACACACTCTGCTCTACCACGAACTCTTATTTCCTTAAGAGCCTCGGTGTGTTCAGCTGCATTGATACCTAAAGCATTCAGTACAGCAAAAGCAGCAAGTGCGTTATAAACATTGAACAAACCCGGCAATGCTACTTCGGTATAAAATTCTGTATCATTAATTTTACATATAAATGAAATGCCTATAAATTTATTGTTTTTGAGTAATTTAACATCTTTAGCAACCACATCACCATTCTTCAGGCTGTATGTCGTTACAGGAGATGTACAATTTTTCAGCATCTCTGTATACGCAGGATCATCAGTATTGACTACGGCTTTATCAGCAATCTCGAACAAAACAGATTTCCAATACATGTAATCCTCAAAATCAGGATGTTCATTAGGTCCGATGTGATCAGGTGACAGATTAGTAAATACACCAACCTCGAAATCTACACAATCTACCCTATGAGCCATAAGTCCTATTGACGACACTTCAATCACACAAGCTTTACACCCGTTATCAAGCATAATTCTGAAAATTTTCTGAAGCTCATAGCTTTCAGGTGTAGTGTTAACTGTAGGTATTTCGATATCATCATAATAAGCACCTACAGTGCCTATAATTCCACACTTAATTCCCGCTGATTCAAGCAAAGCTTTAACGAGATGAGCAGTCGATGTTTTCCCTTTTGTGCCCGTAATACCTATTACTTTAAGCTTTTTTGTAGGATGATCGAAAAAGTTCGCGGAAATTTGAGCGAGCACAGCTCTTGTGTTTTCAACGATTATCTGAATTGCATCTTCGGGCAATTCAAGTTTGCGTTCAACAAAAAAGCATCTGCAACCGCTATTATATGCCTTCGAAGCATACTCGTGTCCGTCAAATCTTGCGCCGCATAAACAAACAAATGCTGTCTGCTCCTCAGCTTTTCTCGAGTCATAAACAATATCTTTAATGTCTGAATCAACAAAGCAATCACTATCAAAATCGATTCCTTTGATTATTTCACTTAAAAGCATACACTGCCTCCATATTATAACGCCTTACGTAAAAGAGCATCCTTCGGTATTTCAAACTCACTCTCAAAACTAAAAATCATCATAGGATGAGGTGCTTTTTCAATCAGCTCACCAGCTTCGTTACGAAGATCAGTGATAGTGATTTCATAGGGCTTAGCACCTCTTTGCAACACTTCAAGAGTGTCGCCTTCAAAAATTCGGTTACGTTGACGAGCGTACACTCTGCCATCTTTATAGTCTACAACTTCAGCCATAACACTCCAGTCACGTTTATAGCCACCATCATAATATATCTGTGCATTTTCTGTAGGATGACCATAGTAAAATCCGGTACAATATTCTCGGCTGCTCATTTTATACATTTCATCAATAACCCATTGTTCCGGCTTGTATGTATCTACAGGATTTTTGAGATATCCGTCTATAGCCTGCCTGTAAGCGTTTGTAACAACAGAAGTATAATAAGCTGACTTAGCGCGTCCTTCGATTTTAAAACTCGTAATACCGGCTTTAACAAGATCAGGTATATGCTCAATCATACACATATCCTTGGAATTCATAATAAATGTGCCACTTTCATCCTCATCAACAGGAAGATATTCACCGGGACGTGTCTTTTCCATGAGAGCATATTGCCATCTGCACGGCTGAGCACAATCCCCTCTGTTAGAATCTCTTCCAACAAGGTAGTTTGAAAGCAGACATCTGCCTGAAAAAGATACGCACATAGCACCATGTACAAAACACTCGATTTCAAGATCTTTTGGTGTTTTTATACGAAGTTCAGCAATATCTTCCATAGACAATTCGCGTGCAGTAACTATTCTTGACGCTCCGAGATTATACCATTCATTGGCTGAAGCATAATTAGTAATACCGGCCTGAGTTGATATATGAATATCAACATCAGGCGTGTATTTCTTAGCTAATGACATTACACCTAAATCTGAAATAATGAAAGCATCAACACCTGCTTGTGCTGAATCAATTAAAAATTGAGGTAAAGAATCAATTTCATTGTTTCTGGGTACGGTATTACACGTCAGATAAACTTTAACACCCTTTTCATGGGCAGCCTTACACGCTTTCTCGAGCTCAGCAGTAGTAAAGTTTGAAGGGGCTGCACGCATTGAAAAAGCGGAACCGCCAAGGTATATAGCATCTGCACCAAAATACAGAGCTCTTTCAAAACGTTCCATGTCGCCTGCAGGTGACAGAAGTTCAGGAACTAAAGCTTTAGTTGTTTCCATAAGGTACTCCGTTAATCTTTATTGTTAGCCTGTATAATCTTAACAAGATTTGTATTGTGTTCATCAAGAGTTGCCGCGAGATAAATTTTACCACTGTTATCATGAGCGAAATAATAATAATTGGTGCTTTCAGGATAAAGTGCTGCTTTAATAGCGTCCATACCCGGATTACAAATGGGTCCGGGAGGAAGACCTTTATTAGATCTTGTATCATAATAACTGTAATAAGACAAGCCTGCTGCATCACCAACAATCGGAGTAACATAATTGCTTACATATAATCCGGTAGAGTCACAACCAAGAGTCGGATATCTCGCATCATTGTTAAGTCTGTTGTGAATAATCGATGAAATGGTTTTCATCTGCTCAACATTGTCAGCTTCTTTCTGAATAATAGAAGCAATGATAATAATCTCATCACAGGTGTAACCGAGTTTATCAGCCCTTGCCTGATATTCATCAGTCCACTTGCTTTCAAAGTTATCCAAGAATTTTTTAATTACATAGTTAGTATCGGCACCAACATAGAAATCGTATGTGTCCGGGAACAAATAACCTTCAAGCTTAAGATAGCGTTTATTATCATCTTCAATTTCAATGAAGAAATCGTACGAATAATTAGACCTGATAGTTGAATAAAGCTTACTAGCCTCACTGACATCATTTTTTTCAAGCTTTTCAAATATCTGTTGAACGGTCCATCCCTCAGGGAAAGAAAGCTTGATAGTTTCAGCTGTAACAGGAGATACCATCATATCTCTGAGCATACCTTCGAGTCCCATGCTGCTTTGAAGATAATATTTACCACTAAGATATGTTTCTTCATCAAAATCACGATACTGAGTAAACAATTTGCAGAAAAGTCTATTTTTAATCAGATCGTTATCATAAAGAATGTCTATTACTTCTTCATAATTTGAATCTTCCGGAATTGTAATTTCTACACTTTCATCACTTCTGTTAATAGCAAGCATATCTCCTATGCAAGAAATACCTATATAAGAAAGGATCGAAGTAGTAACTATGATAACAGCTAAAAAGATAAGAGCTGCTCTGCCACCAATACTTTTTCTCTTTAGTGTGTTGTTTTTTCCATTAGTTGAATCAGTTGTTTTTTTGTTAAGCTGCTCTGCAGCATTAGACTTAACAGGTTTATTTTGCTGAACAGGTCTGATATTATTCTGTTGCTGTGCATTACGATTTTTCTGATAATTAGAAAAATAGATGCCACCGCTGTTACCCTGAGGTTTAGCAGAAGATTCCTCAGACTGAGTATCAACAAGAGATTCATCAATATGAAGTACAAACTTTTTATTTGTACCGTTACCCGATGTTTGTTCGGTATTTCTGCCATTATCCCTGCCGATAGCAGAATATTCTTCTAAGATTCGATTGAGGTCTAATTCAGAATCTCTTGAATTTCCATCCTTCATTCAATTATCTCCTTCCTCAAAACGGACACTGCAACGATAATTTAATGCGTTCCGCCGTATTTTTATCTAGTAAATTAGCAACTATCTCTCTGCTGAAGTCGATAGCTGCACCCATTCCCTTTGCAGTAATTATTTTGCCGTCTGTGCAGACGAAATCTTTACTTACATCAGCGCCTTCCAGTTCATCTTCAAATCCCGGGAAACAACAAGCAACCTTACCTTTTAAAAGACCTTTATGTCCAAGTATTGAAGGTGCTGCACATATGGCACATAAATACTTATCTTTTTCTGCACAAAAATCAATAAAATCATTTACTGTCTTATTAGCTTCAAGATTAAGTGTTCCCGGCATACCTCCGGGAAGAATTACAGCTTCGATTTCATCACTGACAGAAACTTCATTCTCATCAAGATCGCAAAATACCGGAATATTATGTGAACCCGTTATTATCTTCCCACCGATGCCAACAGTATAAACTTCCATCTCAGCACGACGCAAATAGTCAACGACAGTCAAAGCTTCAATTTCTTCAAAACCTTTTGCTAAAAAAACATAAATCATTTTAATTGCCTCTCAATCGAGATACATAGAAGCATAAAGATCCTGATGCATCTCCAAATAATCCATTAATTCATTACACAGCGGAAGAGCCATACCACATTTTGTATACACTCCCACTATATCTTTATTATTATACACTATCGGAGTTGAAATGTAAATATTTTCTGTACTTTTGTCAACAAAAAAATTATACAAATAATCATAATTGTCAATTTTTTCGGTTAAATATTCCTTGACAACTAATGACTTATCATTGTAATAAGTAAAGAAAAGTGTATCATCATTAAGTAAATGTATTTCTCCACCATTGTACAGATGTTCTTTAATCGTATATTCTGTAACATCTGCCGAAAACTGAAAACCATCAACTTTATTTTGCAGACGTCTTTTCAATTTTAAAATTTTCTCAATATCAGTTGTGCAGTAATTTGTGTTTGTATTTTCTTCTGAATTTTTAATTCTAAGCACTTTCTTTCGGAAAGATGGTATGAAACCGAATTTAGCATAATATGAATACAACTCCGGATTAGCCGGTACAAGAAATATAGACGAATAACCTTGATCTTTACAATATGCAATAGCATAATTAATCAAATAACTCATAAGACCCTTTTTTCTGAAATCGGTATGAGTGCATGCAGCATAAAGATACTTGCTTTTTTCTCCAGCCAGCTCCCCTTCCAAAAGAAAAAACATTGAAACGACGCTATTATCCACAATATCTGCGATACACAAATAATCAGGACACTCATCCAGAAAAAAATTGATATACTCAGCAGAATCCCCAAAAGAATGCTTCCAAAGTTCAATAACTTTTTCTCTGATAATATTTTCAGGTGTAAAAACTTTAATCAAATCTTCACCGCCGTATACTTTTCCAATAAAATTTCAGGGTAATAAGAAAGTTTTGCTTTTCTGAGTCCTTCAGAACCTAAATCATCTTCACGATTGACAAATTCAAAATCATTCAGACTATTAAGTGCAAATTGATTATTAATCATCGGATAAGCACCGCGGACAGCTGAAAAAGCTTTTTCAAAGTGCGTAACAAAAACATTATCATTAAGCTTTTCTCCAAACGTAAAAGCAACAACTTCATCATCGATCTTAAGAACCCCTCCGATAAAACCGAACTTCCTGAAATTCTCAAAAGAAAATTCAAGTACCTTTCGCTCTGCATCTATACCTATAGGATCTTTATCAACATTTAATTCATACCACTTTTCATTCATAGCTATACATTCACCGATATTATCCTGATTAATTTCTTCATAGCTCCAATTGTAGTTCTTCATAAAAAACGAAATATGATTGCGCTTCGAATGATATTTTTTACCCGAAAGAGTAGCGAGATCCGAAACTCGATAGATATAATCAAATGAATTTCTCGAAGGATAGAACACATACTCTCCCGGAAAAACTTCTTCAAGTAAATCCTTCTCTTCTGTTGTCAGTCCGTAAAAAGAAGGATATTCATATTCGCTTTTGAGAGCCTTTAAAGAGTTTTTCCAATTTAACCCTTTAGGAAATCCGAACACTTCATTTTTAACAATTTTAGCTACAAGACAATCCTCGATACATGCTATTTGCGCACCGTAATGCGATGACCATCCGATCAGATTACTGAGTGCATATTCACAGCTCATAGGTTGTGCTTGATCAAGAACTCTTTTTAACCAATCAAAATCATTCATTGTTGGTTGATGAAAATCAAACATCCGTTAACTCCTCAGACACAATTTTAAAGATTTCTTCGCCAATATCATCAATACTGCGAGGTTCATCACCATCATTGCATTTAATTACATGCCATCCCATTTCATCGGCAGCAACAAGTGCAGCTTCGCGGCATTTAAGAAGATATTCAATGTTGCTTTCATGAATGTCTTTCTTTGATTCATCGCCGCTGTAACGTTTGCTCATCATTTTCTGTGAAATTTCGATAGGCATATCAAGATAAATTACAGCATCAGGCTTCGGAATTCCGATCAAGTTATATTCAAAATCTTCAAGCCAATCAAAATATTCTGACCAACATTCTCTATGAATTTTTGTAGACTGATGATATGCATTTGATGTAGTGTATCTGTCTGAAATTATTATATCTCCGTTATCATAAAAATCCTTCCATTTTGTTTTGAAATTAGCAAAACGGTCTACAGCATAAAATGCTGAGGCAGCATATGCATTTACGTCATCAGGATTTTTACCGAATTCACCGTAAAGATACATTTTTACAAGTGAGCTTGACGGACTGTCATAATCCGGAAGTTTTATCTGATGTATCTGCTTGTCCGATAATTTTGATTTAAGAAGCTCTATCTGCGTTGATTTCCCGCTACCGTCAAGACCTTCAATAACTATTAATTTACCTCTCATTACATATCACCTCTATTATATTATAACTATTTTTTCAATATAATCAACTACAAAAGGTTACAAATTCCAACAAAAGAATACGCAGTCCTTCAGGACTGCGTAAACGTTACCATTTATTATGTACTCTTTCAGCAAAAATTAACTTATCTTTAACCTCGATTACAGTTCCATCATCAAGCATTGCCGTTCCTGAAATCAAACCAAAACCTGGTGTGGTATCATACAAATAATCTTAAGATCAATCGGCGCTACACGGTCAATGATAGGTTTGAAGCTCATTTCAAAACGTCCGTCATTACTTGTAAATGTCCAATCAGACATATAATCGAAGTCACCGTTTTTCATCGGAATATTGAATTTTACCTGATCAAGCTTATGTGCTTTACCATTGTAGAAAAGCATATTTTCACTTGCCGCGGATGTATTACCGAAACCATAGCCGATATTAAAACCGAAAACGTTTCCGTCATCAAGAACCATCTGTCCGCTTCCCCAGTACCACGTGTTGTCATAAGTCCACACGCCGCGACCCCAGTCGAGCGTAGCAAGTGCTTTATTTTCTTCATTAAATACCCAGTCAATATCATCGTACTTAACAAAGCCGTCGGCTTTCATACAGTTAATTTTCTGGTTATAATAAAAATGTTTGTCTTTATCGAACGGAGTAGCAATTACCATACTCTCTTCAGGAAAATCTGTGAGCTTAACGTCAAATGTCAATGTTTTACCACTATTGCAGTAATTTTCATATTTGCCGAAAAGATGACGTACTTTACCATCATTGTTAAATGTAACATCAAAGGTGCCCGCCTTCGTGCTGACATCGCCTCTGACACTGGTAGAAGGCATATTAACTTTACCCAAGGGAAGAATGCCCAATTCGCTGTCATTCATCTGAAAAGGCTTATCACCGAATTTAAGCAAAGACACAGACAAACTACTTACATATCCTACGTCAGAAACTGTAAGACAAAGTCCGTAATCCTGAGTGCCGATATAATAATAATCCCACTCCTTGATACGAAGTTTACTAGCTTTTATAGCTTTACGGTCATATTTCCACAGAAGTTTTTTAGCAAAACCGGGTTCAGCGATATTCCCTTTTGAATCGAGCAATGGCTGTTCTGAAGTAATTTCGTGCTGAGTAAATTCAAACATTAAATCACCTTATTTTCTCATTTTTGCAAGATCGCGATAATTTATAAGCTTGAATCCGAGAGACTCGATATGCTGTCTGGTCTGCGGATCCTTAAGGATCTGATACTCCCATACTCTTCTCTGCCAAGCACCTGTTGTTCCCTTAAGGTCATCTGTTTCAAGAGAAGGATGCATATATGTCTCGGTTACAGCATCATCCGGGAAATGTCTGTAAAGCTCATAAATATATTCCTTGAAGTTGTCGTAGCTCTCGTCCTGCGGTCCGCCCCATTCATTAGGAATAAGGAAGTCCGGAATTGCAACACCCTTCATATCAGCATAAGAAACTATGTTCGAAAGTAAACCTTTAACCATTTCTTTGTCTACCTTGATTTCAAGCATTGTGTTATCAAAAACTTCATCAGGAAGAATTTTCGGAAAACGGAAAGGAAGACCGTAATCAGAAGCAACATCAAAAGCTACGTTAAGGAGCTCAAAACGGCCTGTCTCGATACCGTAGATTGAACCCATATGGTTATCGACATGAGAAGGATTCGTAAGACCAAGCTTCTTAAGTCTTTCTATCTGAGCTCTGCACTCTGCTTCAATTTCATCGATATCAGCATTGATTTCAACCTGATCGCTTTCATGATAGAAGAAACCATCCTCATCTCTGAGAGAATCAGTGTTTGAAGCACCGACAGGTGCCCAACGATACTTGCTCCATTCACTTGTGAAAGTCCAGTGAACACCTATACCAAGCTCAGGATTTTCTTTAGCAAACTGTGCTGCTTCGGGAGCCCATGCACACGGAGCCATAATAGTAGAAGATGTGAGTGCACTGTCAGGATCTTTAAAAAGATCCATGACAGCAAGGTTAGCACCTCTGCACATTCCAAAATCATCAGCATTTATAATAAGATACTTACTCATTCTGATCACCTATCCTGATTATTTTTTCTTAGATTTTCTTGCTGCAATTTCAGCAACCATTTCACGCTGTCTCTTCTCAGTAACTGTGTAGAAGAACATAGGAACTGCACAAGCAAACATACTGATTACACCTGAAAGGATAAGTACATCCCAGAGAGCATCAGGATTGTCTACTTCATATGTTCTTGTATTAATACCGGCAATCCAAATTGAAAGTACACCGATAAACGCACCGACAGCCATACCGATCTTGTTGATAAGAGTCTGCATAGCAAAGCAGATACCTTCGCCTCTTTCACCAGTCTTCCACTCAAGGTAATCAACGGTATCACCGATCATAGCATATGTCATGATATTATTAACACCTTGTGGAATGCCAAGCAGAACCAAACCAATTGCGCATACAATAAGCTTCCAGGGCTTATCATAACCAACAAAATACATTGCTGTCATAATTATACCACCGAAAATATGAACTGCAACATATGACCATTTCTTTGTGAATTTCTTAGACATCCAGGGAACAAGGATAGATGCAACAAGTCCGCCCGGTACGACAAGAAGTGTGATAATACCATATAAGCCCTCGTTGTAAAGAATATACTTGGCAAAGTAAAGACCACCGGTATATGAATATACCATTCTTGCGCCGCCAAGAACACCAGAAAGAACAATAAGAAGAAGTTCTTTATTCTTGAAAAGGAGTTTGAGATTATGACCAAAAGACGGAGGATTTTCATCAGATGTGAAGCGTTCCTTAGTGTTCTTGAATCCGTAGAAGAACATCGGAATAGCTAAAACAACAAGAACAACAGCGCTGATAAAGTAAACCCACTTAAGTGTATCAGCATTCTGAATTTCCATGCCCACTTTAACTGTACCAACAAAAGTCTGAATAGCTTCTTCTTTTGTAATACCCTGATTAGCAACCATATTGAAGATAGCTTCAGCCTTATCAACAGCGATAAGTGCTTTATCCTCAATGGTATCAGCATATTTAAATTTTTCAGTAAGAGCACCTGTGATCATCGGGATGAAAACAGTAACAATACCCGCACCTACTGTACAGAACATACGGGCAACAGTAAGGATGTTTCCTCGAACAGTTGTATCATTTGAAAGACAGGTTGACAATCCCCAATAAGGAACGTCAGCTATAGTGTAAACAACACTCCAAACAACATAAACTATAGCAATAGTGACAAATGTCTGAGTTGTCTGTGAACTATCATAAACATTCTCTGCACTGAAAACAGGAAGGAAGCAGAGAATTGTCATAATGCCGATCGGAATTGCCATCCATTTAAGATAAGGACGACACTTACCCCATTTTGTACGTGTTTTATCAACAACCGAACCCATTATAGGATCATTGAATGCATCGAAAACTCGTGCTCCAAGCATAAGGATCGCAACTGCCATTGCACCTTCAAGCGCACCGACATAAACTCCGTCAGCACCAAAAAGAAGCGCATCAGTCATAAATACAGTTATGTATGAACCGATGATTGTACAAATAAAGTTCTGACCAAAGCCGGCTACGCTATACGCTAAAGCCTCTTTAGGCTGAACTCCGACACCGGGTGTGGTGCCGAACAACGAATGTAAAGAAAACTTTTTCTTCATTACAAGACCTTCTTCCACTAATTTTATTTATTTTAACACACATTAAACATATTTGTAAACACCAAAACGAAAAAACCTACCTTAATCACAAAATAATGGTAGGTTTTTTATCTAAAACAGCTATATATTGTTTATCAGCTAATTGCAAATCTTATTTCTGAATTTTTCATATAATTCAATAATTTTAAATCTTGGTTCATACTCAGGTTTGCTATTCACAAGTTTGATTTCTTTTTCACTTAATGTTGTTTTCAATACATCCTCTTCGTCTGCCGCAGATACACACATCGGAGGAAACATTACACACCACCAATTTTTACCTTTACCCTCCCCTATTCTGACGATTAAAGAAAGATATTTCCCGGCCGGGAGTGTAACGGTTTCATATGTTCTTGTTTCAAAATATTCTTCATCTATACTTACGTCTACATTATAGTCAAAGCCATAATTTTCAACTACTCTTTCAGCAATTTCTTTAATATTGTTTATTTCAGGTGTAATTTTTTCGACTGCATTATCAACAGTTACTGTGCCATCAAAAATTTCTTCACTTTCATTAATTATGGCATCACGTACAGCTAACTTTAAATTCTGATCTACTGAAACATCAGAGTTAGCGATAACGTGCAGACGAAGAACACTTTCTCTTATATGTTCAGATGTCTGCGCAAATGAAATAACACTGAAAATGATGCTCGTAACTATACCAATTGTAAGCGACAGTTCAATTTTTCTAAATAAAGACATACAGTCAACTCCTCGTTTAATTGTTCAAACGAATTGTTGACTGTATTAATTCAGTTATTCATATATCGAGAGAATTTCTCTAGTTTTTACAAGCAAAGCATCAGAAAGTTGCTTGGGAGAAAGCACTTTAACATCAGCACCATACTGCATAATCCAACTGATAAGACCATTGCTCATTTCAACGTCAGCTTTAAAAGTAAAGTGTGATTCATCAAAAACTTTCAGAGGAATTTCATCACCGAACTTTTCGAGAATATCATCAATAATATTATTGTTACAGCAGAGCTCAATCTCACCCGACTCGCCGGTAAACATATTGAATATCTTGTTAGAATAATCAGCAGTGTCAAATTTTTCTGTATATTTAGATACTTTTGAAAAATGCTTTGAGGCTGTATCCAACGGAACTATTTCACTGATCCTATCGAGTCTCAGGTGCATAAGGTTATTATATTTGTCATTATTACACACAAGATAATAATGATCGTTTGACCAGAGCAATGAGTATGGATTGATCAGAAAAACCTTGCCCTCCATTGTTTTGAGATATCTGTTCTCAAGTTTTCTTTTCGAATATGTAACCTGCACTTGTTTCGATTTCTTGATAGCTGTATCTAAAATTTTGATTATATCATAGAGGTCCTCTTTTTCAGACTTAAAGGTACTATCGACATAAATCTGTTCCCTAAGCTCTTCTTCCTGAAACTCGCTTAACAAGCTGCCTATTTTATAAATCAAAGCTTTTGTTTTCCTTGATGAAATAAACTTAGCAGCCTGAACAGCGTCAATCAGGAGTCTTACTTCTGCGATGTCAAACTTGCGGTCTTTAAGATAATATCCCCTCTTTGGACTTCTGACATTAACGATGTCCATACCGTATTCTTTAAGTGCTTCAATATCACTGTAAATAGATTTTCGTTCACAGTTAATGCTGTAATCCATAAGCAGATCACAAAGCTCATTTGCAGAATATACGTGATCTTTATCCGTCTGACGTGAAAAGATATCATGCAAAAACAGCAGTTTGATTTTGTTGAGTTCCTTACCCAATTACAAGCACCTCAATACTTCATCTTTTCGTTGATACTCTTGATAGTGTTTTCGTCAATTTTAATAAGTTCACGGTCATAGGTAAATATGCCGTTAACCTCAAATTCGACATCACTTACCTGAGTATAAACTGTTGCACAAAGACCTTTACTGATTTTCGGGATAATCTGACGTTCAAAAAGTCTCTCATATGCTTTCGTCAACGAAGTCTTATCCTTGAACATTATGTAGCCAAAGCTCTTCTTCGCATTCCACATATGATTTTCGATCTTTCTGCTGTATCCACCGAACTCAGTCAAAGCAAAAGGTCTTCCGTCATTTTTTCTCATTGTAACAGGAAGAATGTATCTGTGCATACTGTTAATTTCCGGACCACCCTGATCATGCCAACCACTTGCATGGTCAACAATACGTGATGGATCATAAGCTTTTACTTGTTCACCGATTCTCTTAGCATCAAACTGACCCCAGGCTTCATTGAACGGAACCCAACAGCCGATAGACGGGAAATTATAAAGATTGTCAATTGTTTCGTACATTGCCTTTTCGTGCTCACGTCTGCATTCCTCGGGAGCAACCTTGAACAAAGCGTAATTTGAGTCTTTTGCCTTTCTTATTCCGATATTCGGCAAGAAACCGACCACAAAATTATCAATCTTTTCAGCACCGCAGACCATATCCTGCCATACTATCATACCGAGTCTGTCACAATGATAGTACCAACGCTGAGGCTCAACCTTGATATGCTTTCTGAGCATATTGAATCCAAGGTCTTTCATAGCTTTTATATCAAATATAAGTGCCTCATCACACGGAGCTGTAAGACCACCGTCACTCCAGTAGCCCTGATCGAGAAGTCCGTTCTGGAAATAAGGCTTATTATTAAGACACAGGCGAGGAATACGCTTATCGTCATATCCGATACTGAACTTTCTCATTCCAAAATAACTTGTTACAGCGTCAAGGATAGTTCCGTCAGCACTGCAAAGAGCTAATGCTATGTCATAAAGGAACGGGTCCTCAGGACTCCACAAACGAGGATTCGGTATTTTTATCATCGCTTCGGATCTGTCGATTTCACCGGCAAAAACAATACGGTCTCCTTCTTTAACAATAGCCTTTATCGTAGCTTCACCATTAAAATTTGTTGTAAGCTTTACAATACCATTATCTATGTCAGGAGTTATCTTAAGACTTTTAACATATACCTCCTCAACAGGTTCAAGCCATACAGTCTGCCAGATACCACTTGTAGCAGTATACCAGAACCCTTTACTTTCACGAACCTGTTTACCTCTGTCCTGCCAGTTAGCATCAGTGGGGTCATATACACGTACAATAAGTTCATTCTCACCATCAATGATAGCATCAGAAATATCTGCAGAAAAAGGAACATAACCACCGGTATGCTCAGCGACAAGATTTTTGTTAATATAAACCTTACATTTCCAGTCAACCGCACCAAAATTAATAATGCATTTCTTTCCTGCAAAAGAATTCTTAAGAATAAACTTTTTTCTGTACCACAAAAAATTATCCGGTTCTATAGTCTTATTTACGCCTGAAAGATAACATTCCGGCGCAAACGGAACAATAATTTCACCATCATAATTCTCAGGAAAAGCTTCATCAAGGCCGGTAATAGCATACTCGAATCTACCGTTAAGATTCTGCCATTCACTTCTTACCAACTGTGGTCTCGGATATTCAGGAAGCGGACAATCAAGATCAACTTCATCTGTCCATCGAGTTTTCATTTCAATCATTGTTTCATCTCCAAACTACTAAATTGTTTCAAAGCATTTGTTTCAGCATCATTAAGCCATAACTCCGCCTCAGAAATTCCCTGGGGAGAAGCTTCAAAGGTTTTTTCATTAATGATTTCTTTATCAGTAGAATCATATGAATACTCACCAAGATAGTGAGCTGCATGTAAAATCAGACCATCATCAGTCTTATTCAACCAGACACGACATCTGAAGGTTTTCAAAGAATTGTTTCCGTAAAAAGGGTCACATCCTGCAGAGCCGGAATAGATATTACCATCACCACGAAAAGGTATATTCCCTAAAAACCATATATAGTTGGGTAACTTTACCATTTTACACCTCAATATTATTTGCGAAGAATCTTCGTTTTAAGATTTAAAAACTTAAACATAATAAATATATATAATGGTTTCTTCTTCCTGATAAATTTATCTAGCATTTCGTCAATCTTATTTTTGAAAGTTACATATTCATCGCTCGAAACATAAAGCGAATAGAACGTATCATTTTCAAGAATACGCCTGATATAACTGATAGCATCTCTTCCCTTCAGGTAGGTCCCTGCGGTTTTAATAGCAAAAAAACTTTTAAACAAAAAAGATGATATAAGCCATTTTTCTAACAGCTTATTGCTATAGCCTGAATCATTAAAGTACTCTTTTTTCCATTCAAAAATAAACAGAAATGTTTCAAAAGATTTCGGAACAACCGACGTTGAGTTTAATTTGTTGATAAAGTAGTAGTAAACTGCTTCATCAACAATCGATAAGGTTTTGCAAAACCTGAGATAAGTGAACACAAAAACCATATCTTCTGCAAATTTTCTTCCGGGTGGAAAAAATATATTATTTTCAATGATAATATCGCGTTTAAATAGCTTAGCCCAACAAGTGTAAAAGTAGTTGTTCGATGAAGCAAGAGCATCTTCAAGCGACTCAGATATTTCTGTGATATAACAATTACCTGCCTTGAGATAAGCATCAATACCAACAACATCAGAATCGTTCGACTTATGCTCTGCGCAAATCAAATCAGCTTCACCATATTTAAAGAATTTGGTGAAAACATCATCAAGAAGATAATCATCACTGTCAATAAAGCAAATCCATTCTCCATTTGCGCACTTTATACCGCTATTTCGAGCAACAGAAACACCTGAATTTTCCTGGTGAATAACCTTGATGTTCGTGAACCTCTCCGCATACTCATCACAGATTGCAGAAGAACCGTCAGTTGATCCGTCATCGACAAGAATCAATTCAATCTGCTCGAATTCAGGTTGTTTAACAACAGATTCAATTGCACCTTCAAGCATACTAAAACAGTTGTAAACAGGGATAATTATTGAAAACTTAATATTCATCAGAACACAACCTTAATTATCCGTAAATTTTTTAAATAACGCCTCAAGTCCTGAACTTTCTTCAGCTTCAGGTTCATTTTTTTCATCAACCGTACTATTAACTGACGGTTTTAAACTGTCAACCTTATAAACAAACATAACAGACGATGTCATATTGCTTGATTTACTTGTGAAGATTGTATAACGCTTTCCGAGTTCAATCCAAGCAGTCATTTTAGCTGTAATTTCATCAGCATCGCCCGTAATGGTAGCGAACTGAGATATACCTCCAGCAGCAAGTGAACCTTCGAAACTTGAAATTGTAGATTCAATTGTTGAAAGTGCATCACTCTGAGCTAAAATCTGAAGAGCGTCGATCAAATCTCTGTTTTCATCCACAGCCTTCTGAAGTTCAGACAATGTAGCAACTGTCTGTGGCAAATTTTTGATTGCCTTCTGCACCTGAGGATCATTAAGATCTTCTGACATCTGTCTTAAAAGATCGAGACCTTCCTGAATTTTGGTTGCACTAGCCTCATCGCCAAAAATGCTGTTAATTACACCCAACGCATCCTCAAGACCATCAAAATCAGCCGAAGAAATATACTCAGTTAACATCTGTATAGTCTGCATATTCTGCGGTGTTGCAAAGTTATCAAGAAAATCAAGGAGTGCTTTATTCTCATCATACAAAGAAGCAGCTCTGCCCACAAGATCACTTAATTCGCTGATTTTATTAGGATTTGATGTAAGAGTTGTCAGAAGCTGATCGGCATCTATACTCTGCAGACTCTGCTGGATTGTGCTTAATTTTGAAAGATTTTCTCTAACATCATCCATAGAAGTAGAGATCGAGTTAAGTCCGATATCAAGGGATGCAATCGGAAGAGCTGAAAACATAAAGTTTCCGATTTCAAACTCCGATACATCTGCGGAGATTACAAAAGAATCATTAAAACTGTATTGTATATCAGTTCCGGTAGACTGAGTAATATCAGTCAGGCCGAGACTTTCGTTAATTCCTGGGAAACCTACCAAAACAGCAAACTGTGTATTACCGTTACCCACAGTCTTACCATTCATAACACTGATGTTCTGGAATTTATTTTCGCTCAAAGCGACACCGCCGACAACAATCATTGGTGTATACATAACCATCTCACGACCGTTAACTTTAACAGTTTCGGACTTTGTATTTTTCATTTTAACTACGATCTCAACATGTCCGCTTTTTCCGACGAGCTCTTCTGCAGAAACAGAAGTACCATTAAGGAAATATGTAAACTCAAATTCAAGCGGTAACGGAGCTGTTGATGTGCCCTGATAGTACAGATCTGTTGTGTCCATATACCATCTGAGATTCTGTCCTGAAACATCAGGAACTGAATCATCCTTAATATTTTCAATCTGAGAGAGATTGGTAATATCGTCGACATATACCTGACTCTGTGTGGTGTGAATCCAGTCACTTACTATTGTCTGGGTAGCTTTTCCGTAATTATCAAGATTTACATAAACTGTTTCACTCTTTTTAACAAGACCGGCCGGAGTTGAATACTTGACCTGATTTGTTTCCATCGGAACCGTACTCTCAGGCTCTTCAATATTACTGCAAGAACAAAGAAACAGCATTACAGCCACAAGTATTAAACTTGCAATTCTTTTAAAAACTTTCATTTGTATTTTCCTCACAATCATTTACATAGGATGTTACATTTTCTTCATTTACTCTGAATGCAGGAGGTTGAACTAAAAATTCCGAAGCAATTTCAGGATTTTTCTCACCAGACCATCCTTTTGTTGTTTTTGAAATAACTTTTTCAAAAACAATCAACAACGGTGTAAGTACAAATATAATTATCAATGCACTTATAATTGATCCTCGTGCAAGAAGCGCACAAAGCTCTTTGACAATCGATATACTTGAAACCAAATAAACACCAATTGTAACGAAGAAGAATATTACAGCACTTTGGAAAACAGAATGAATCGATTCTGTCGCAGCTTTTTTCATAGCAGTAAATTTATCTTTACCCGTTCTTATCTCTTCTTTAAATCTTGAAGTCAATAAAATCGCGTAATCAACCGTAGCTCCAAGCTGAACACAAGAAATTACTGTCGGAGCAAAGAAAGAAATCGGAGTTCCGAATATTGTTGATATTGATTCATTGATAAAAATCGCAAATTCAATAGAAAGAATCAGAATCACAGGTATAGAAATTGATTTAAAGATAAAAGCAATAACTATAAATATCGCTAAAATCGAAATTATACTAGTTACCGTAAAGTCTGTAACCGTTATATCGACCATATCGCTGTACATTGCACCTTCACCTGTAATATAGGCGTTGGAATCGTATTCTTTTACTATCGAATACATTGATGCAACCTGTTCATTTGAAGGCTCTGTAGCAGCTTCATAGGCAGAGTTAACAAGCATAACCTGATATCCGCCCTGTTTAATTATTTCAGTAATTCCGTCAGGTATTATTGAATCAGGTATTGAAGAGCCAACAAACTGATTGTATGCAATCATAGAAGTTACACCATCAAGATTGTTAATTCTGTTTTCCATTTCAATTAACTTTTCAGCTGAAACAGAGTCATCAACTACAATAAAATGAGTTGTAGTCATATTAAATTCATCTTTTAATGTATCAAGTGCGACTACTGAATCAAGATCATCCGGCAACGTGGCAGTAATATTATAATATTTTTTTACATTTACAGCCAGAAGAACAGCCGGTATCATAAGAACAGCAAAAACAGCTGTGAACAATTTGCTATGTTTTATTGAGAAGTCAATTGTTCTTTTAAAGGTCGGAATAAAAGTTTTATGTGTCTTACTGCTTATAGCTTTATCAAAAACTAAAAGATAAGCCGGCAAAATCAATATAACTGATAACACACCGATAACGACACCCTTAACCATAACGATACCGATATTGAAGCCGAGTGTCAGTTGCATAAAACAGAGCGCTAAAAAGCCGAAAACTGTTGTTACTGAACTTCCGAAAAGCGACGTTAAAGATACTTTTAATGTGCGTGCCATAGCCTCTTCTTTTGTCAGGCACAATTGTTTTTCCTCTTTAAATCTGTTAATAACAAAAATCGAGTAATCCATTGTAACCGCAAGCTGAAGAATTGCTGCCACACACTGAGTAATATACGATACACCACCGATCATCCAGTTTGATCCCATATTGTATATTACAGTTAAGCCAAGAACAAACGTCATAATAAACGGCAGCAAGAATGATTCCATTGTTAACAGCATTATAATAATGATAAAAACAACAGCTAATGCAATATAAATGGGTAGTTCACTCGTCGTGAGTCTCTGTGTATCAGCATTGATCGGTGTAAGACCACTGAGCAAACAATGCTTACCGGTAACATCTTTGATTTCGTTTACAGCATCAATTGTATCTTTTGATGTACACTCAGGTGAAAACTGAACAAACATCATAGTATAATTACCATTTTCACTGTAAAACACATTTCTTATCTCATCAGGAAGTATATCAGCCGGTATACTCGTATCAATCAGATCGTCATACCAAAGCACTGAAGAAACGTTTTCAATCTCAGAAATTTTGTTTTTTAACTGAACAACCTTCTTAGGTTGCATATTTTCAACAATAACCATCGTTGTTGAGTCAACATTATAAACATCACTTAACACCTGCTGACCCTTTACCGAATCAAGCTTGTCCGGTAAATATGAAAGGATATCATAATTTACATCAGTAAAAACATATCCAATCAAAGAAGGTATAAGTAAAATTAAAGAAAATACTATAATCAACTTAGGTCTTTTAGTAACAAATTTTGCAATTCTTTCCATAAATACTCCCAATTAATACAAAAACCTTTCAAAAAGATGAAATACGGATAAAATATATGTTAATAACGATGCACAGATTATTATAGACAAAGTCACAAGCACAGCTTTCACCTTTTCATATTCATCGGCATTCATAATATATCTCAGAACAGAGAAGAAATTTTTACCAAAGAGGTCAAAATAGCTGATTGTATAAGTCTTGAACGTAGATGTATCACTCTCATCAAGTTCAAAAACTCTTACACCTCGCGAAACCATATTGCCATAACTGCGGAAAGATGCACCTGGTGACTGAACTATATTTACTCCGTCTAATTCAGCAGTAAAACAGTTGATATGATCGTGACCTGATACCAATGCACATACATCGCCACGTCTTCTTATAGCATCAAGCTGTCCGAAATCTTCTGAAGTTGTCTCAGCATATTCAAAAGCATAGCCACTGGCTTTTGTGGTATCGAGCTTATAGAATTTACCGTCACGACCCTTTACCGCAAATTTGTCGTTCTGATCACACTCAATAAATAATTTTTTAGTCTGAGGCACAGGGATATGCTGAAACATAAGTGACATAACTGGTCCGTCATTCTGTTTTTCAAGTTCTAAGCTTTTTTCTTCATACCATTTTACAGCCTCAGGTTTGACGTACTCAAAACCATTATCACCATTGTCGTCACAACCCGCCGAATCCACCATCCATATATTATAAGCAATCTTATCATCATCTTTTGACGAGAATATCGGCACATTATATGTATCGCAATCAACAGTTTTATCTGAAAGATTGTACGGAACACAAAAATCGTAAGAACCGTAAATTTCAGCCTGTTCATTTTTTGAGATACAATTTCTATCATCATGATTGCCATATACAAAAGCAAAAGGAATTTGACGCTTATTGATAGGCTTGAGAAGGTATCCCAGAGCTTTTTTCATCCTCTTTAGCGTACCTTTTTTGCTTTTAACATTCTGCCAATTTCCTACAGGAGCGTCATTAATATGATTTCCAAGGATATTATCTCCTGTAAGAACAATAAGATCCGGATTGATCTTATCATAAAACTTATTGAGCATTTTAAACATGCCTCTTCTCGGAATATGCATATCCTGAGCATCACTCACCTGGAGAATTGTAAACTTCCCCTCGTTATTGAATTTCAACTTCTTATTATACATATAATCACTACTTTCTATATAGAGTTAATTGTAACACAACAATGTATGTTTTGCAAGAAAAAGAAAAAGGAAAAAGCCACCAAGAGGCGGCTTTTTTATGTATCTTCATTCTTTTTAATACCAAATATCAACCTCAAAATTCCTTTGAGCGCCTTAGGTGTGTTCAGCATTACAACTTTCATATGTATCCCCTTTCTATTTAGCTACGATGATGCCTAGAATTACAATTACAACAGACAAAACTGCAACAGTAAATGTTTTCGGACACATTAAAGAAAGCAGCATACCAAGGCCGAAAGCTGTAAAATACAGACCTATTCTGTTCGCGCAACATCTGTTTTTTCTCATAAAAACACCACCATAGTTTTTACTATCATACTATGGTGGTATAAGAAAAATGTTACAGTTGCCAATCCTTGAGATCTTTCACTTCATTATAAAGAGCAATATAACTTTCGTGTCGTGACGGATTAATCCTACCATCCTTAACCGCCTCAACAACCTTGCAGCCTTTATCGTTAACGTGAGCACATGAAGTAAACTTACACGTGCCTAAATATTCTGAAAACTCAGGAAAGCAATCAGCTAAATCATCTTTTTTAATTATATCTTTATTTTCCATGTCAAGCGAAGAAAATCCGGGTGTATCCGCAATATAACCACTACCCACTTTAAAAAGTTCAACGTGACGTGTAGTATGACGCCCTCGACCTAATTTAAGGCTTATCTCTGCTGTTTCAAGTGCGAAATCAGGTTCAATACAATTAAGCAATGATGATTTACCAACGCCGGAATTCCCTGTAAAAACACTGATTGCGCCATCCAACATTTCAGTCAGAGCTTCTACTCCTTCACCCGTTTTATTTGAAACAACAAGCGTATCAATCCCCGTTTTTTCAAATCTTTGAGTGTATTCAATTGCACTTGACAGATCGTTCTTTGTGAACACGATAATAGGTCTGACACCTTTATGAATTGCAATAGCCGTAAGTCTGTCAATTATAAACATATTCGGTTTCGGTTCACATGTTGAGGAAACTATAACTAAATTATCAACATTAGCTATCGGTGGTCTGTTGAAATAATTACGTCTGTCAAAAATTTTATCAATAGAATTTTTGCCGTGTTCGTCTATACTTATCTGTACGCTATCGCCGACAAGAGGAGTAATTCTTTCCTTCCGAAAAATCCCCCTTGCCTTACATTCATATATTTCACCAGCGGCTTCTACATAATAGAAGCCGCCAATTCCTTTAATAATTGTTCCGTTAACTATCAATTCAATCACCAAGATAAACACTGATATTCACATTGTAAGGATACTGTTGACCAGATGGAGGATACTGTCCTGTAACTATAGAGCCGCTACCGGTCATATTAATTTCTGATTCTGAAAAACCTGCAGCAATAAGTTTGTTTCTTGCAGCCTCCGGAGTATCACCAGTGAGGTCAGGCATCAAAATCACCATGCTGCTGGTTGTAGACTCAGTAGTAGTTTCTTCCTCATAAATATAAGTAGATACATTTGAAATATCACATGGAGTTGTAGTGAAATCAATGTCGCATTTATAAACCAGTTTATTATTTATAAACACCTTGAAAACTGAATCAGACTTATGACCTATTACATTAAAGCTGAACGTTGAACCATCGAGTTGTCGAGTTTCTGAATGAATTGACTCAGAATCGAGACTTGCTGTAATAAGGCCTGTTGTACCAAGATTAGGAAGTGAAATATCAATCATAGTTGTCTGCTCAACCTTAGTTCCCATACTTATGGTAAGAACAATTTCAGATCCCTTTGGGATTTTAGTATCCTTAGGCACAGAACTTTTGATAGCATAACCACTTTTAATAGTGTCATCATAATCATACTGAATTGAAACAGTGAAGCCACTTAGTTTAAGAAGCTTTTCAGCACCCTCGCGTGTTAATCCTGTAACATCCGGCACCGGAACTACTTCAACATTATTGGCACTGTACGACAAATAAGTTACAGTTACGGTAGAGTTCTTATAAACCTTCTGTCCCGAACCGGGAGTAATATCAATAACGGTACCCGGTTCAACACCCTGCTCCTTATGCTCAGGAGTATAATCAAGCTCTTTATCAACTATTGTCAACTTAAGATCAGATAAAGTGTTTTTAACTGTTACATAATCTTTACCATTGAGATCCGGTGGTATAACTACCATTTCCTTGCCTGTAGCAATCACAAGGTTAATAACAGTCTTTTTAGGATCAATTCGTTCACCCTTCTGAGGGTCCTGAGAAAGAATTGTGTTGGGTGTCACCGAGGTATCAAGCTGTTCAGTAACAGTAAACTTAAATTCAGGATATTCCTGTTCAAAAATTTCTTCAGAATACTCCTTACCAACAAATCCGGGCACCTTTACATTTTTATCACCCAGAATACCAAAATGAGTACCTAAAAGCACTCCGCCTAAAATAAGAATTACTAAAGCTACAATAATACCTATAAGGATAGGTATTGTTCTGTTTTTTACAACAGGTTCGTCTTCCTGCTCGTCATCAACCTCATAAGCAGTAACTGTTGTACCGACATTTGGGATATATTTCGTTGGTTCGTTGTTGGAATAGCTGTAATCAAATTTAATAGAAGGATTTCTTCTGAATTCCTCAAGATCAAGGAGCATTTCAGCAGCAGACTGATAACGATCATTAACATTTTTCTGCATTGCTTTAATAATAATCTGCTCTAAACCTACAGGTATCTGTGGGTTAATCGTACGAGGCATTACAGGGTCCTTCTGAAGCTGCATAATGGCAACTGAAACGGTGTTATCCGATTCAAATGGAAGTTTACCCGTTAACATTTCATAAAGCATTACACCTACAGAATAGATATCAGCTTTATCATTTGTAACATCGCCACGCGCTTGTTCAGGACTTATGTAATGTACTGAACCAATGGCTGAATCAGTCATAGTTCTGGTTTCACTTGCAAAGAAACGAGCTATTCCGAAATCAGTTACTTTGATTGCACCATTTTCAAGCAAAAGAATATTCTGCGGTTTTATATCACGGTGAACAATCCCCTTGTCATGAGCATGTTGCAATGCGCGAAGAACCTGCATTACAAAGAATACAGCTTCACGATGATTAACAACACCCTGTTGCTGAATGTACTCTTTAAGAGTAATTCCTTCAACATATTCCATAACTATATACTGAAGTCTGTCACCATAACTCACATCGAAAACCTTGACAATATTCATATGTGAAAGGACTGCAATTGCTTTTGACTCGTTCTTAAAACGTCTGCGAAACTCCTCGTTTGCGAGAAACTCTTCTTTAAGTATCTTAACAGCAACTATTCTGTCGTCGATATTGTCATATGCCTTATATACAACAGCCATACCGCCAACACCGATTATTTCACGAATCTCATATCTGCCGTCAAGTCTTTTTCCAACATAATTCTGCATTTTACTACCTCCGTTTATCAGTCGGTAACAGTTATAACAGTAACGTTGTCTCCGCCACCATTCTCATTAGCCTTGTCAACAAGAGCATCAGCTAACGTATAACTGTCATAGGTATTACAAATATCAAGTATAGTTCTCTCGTCGACAAAATTTGTCAACCCATCACTACACAAAAGTACAATATCACCGGAATTATACACTTCCTGGCTGAAGTCAATCCGGATTTCAGCATCAACACCTATAGCACGGGTAATTACATTTTTTTGTGGATGGTCCTTAGCTTCTTCCGGACGAATTTCGCCTCTGTCTATCATCAACTGTACAACAGAATGATCAACAGTGAGCTGATTAATACTGTCTTTAGTGACAATGTATATACGCGAATCACCAACGTGGGCTATGTAAAGCGAATCGTTTTTTATGATCGCAAGAACAACTGTAGTTCCCATACCTGACAAAGTTGAATCATTTCTTGAGCGTGAGAACACAGTGGCATTTGCTGCCTCAACAGAAGAGACAATCAAGTGTTTGATTGAATTATCATTCATAGCCTCATGATATCCGAAATTTAGTTTTTCTGAAATCGTTCTGGCAGCAGTTTCACTAGCTATGTTACCACCATTAGCACCGCCCATTCCATCGCAGACAAGAGCCCATGTCGCACCATCAGGAAACTCACCGGCAAGACAAAAGTCCTGATTATTCTGTCTTACTACCCCTACATCTGACTTAGCAGAAATTTTCACTGTTCACCCTCCTTTTCTGTTTTTTCACGGACATGCTTACTTCTGAGCTGTCCGCAAGATGCATCAATATCAGATCCGAGACTTCTACGGATTGTTGTATTGACACCTTTAGAATTTAATATTTTCATAAAGCGCTGCAAACGCTCATTAGTACTGCGTTTATGTGCACTTTCATTGATCTCATTAGCAGGAATCAGATTTACATGGCAAAGCATCCCCTTTAAAAGAGAAGCAAGCTCATATGCACACTCATCTGAATCGTTGACATCCCTGATCATAGCGTATTCAAAAGATATGCGTCGCGATGTCTCATTAACGTAGTCACGACACGCTTTGATAAGCTGATTAACAGGATATTTTTTATTAACAGGCATAACCTTCGAACGCATTTCATCATTAGGTGCGTGTAACGAAATTGAGAGTGTAATCTGCAGTTTAAGACTTAACAAATCATAAATTCTCGGCACTATGCCACAAGTAGATAAAGAAATATTTCGCATCGACAAGTTAAGCCCTTTTTCGTCCGATGCAAGTTCAAGAAAACGCAATGTGTTTTCGTAATTATCCAACGGTTCGCCCATACCCATCATTACGACATGTGAAACTCTGACATTCATATCTCTCTGTGCAGCATGGATCTGACCGAGAATTTCAGAAGGCATCAGGTTACGAACACAACCATTTTTTGTTGATGCGCAGAAAACACACCCCATCTTACATCCGACCTGTGAAGAGACACATAAAGTATATCCATACTTATATTTCATTAAAACAGACTCTACGAAATTACCATCATAAAGTTTAAACAAGTATTTTACAGTAGAATCAATTGCCGAGACCTGTTTTAACTCAATCTCACAGCTTCTTACAGGATATTTATCATTTAATAAATTTCTGACTGCTTTTGGCAAATTAGTCATTTCATCATAACTCATTACACCATAAAGTTGAAACCAATCAAAAATCTGCTTAGCTCTGAACTTAGGTTCGCCAAAAGATTTAACTATATCTTCAATTTCAGTCAGATTCATTGATTTTATATCAAAATCAGACAAGTTTACACTTCCTTAATTTTTCTTATGCCGGCAATAAAAAAGCCATCGCAGTTATGTAAATGTGGCATAAGAGTAATATAATCGGTATCCTCACCGTACCTTCTTAGTTCCGGCAAAACCTTAAAAGACTCAAAACCCGGATGTTCTGAAAGGAATTTATTTACAACGTCTTCGTTTTCAGTTTTATTCAAAGAGCAGGTAGAGTATATAATTATACCGTCTTCTTTAAGATATTCAGCCGAAATACAGAGTATAGAATACTGCAAATCAGGTAATTTGTCAACTTCAGTCGGGTCCTTATACCTTATTTCAGGTTTTTTACGTATCACACCAAGACCAGCGCACGGTACATCACAAAGTATTTTATCAGCCTGCGGCAAATCCGGGTTAAATACCGTGCCATCATTTACCTTTGTTTCAAGATTTGTAATTCCAAGTCTGTCTGCACCATTTTTTATCAGATCCAGACGATGAGTGTAAACATCCATCGAGATCAATGAACCTGTATTGTTCATTTGCTCAGCTAAAGTAAAGCTCTTACCACCCGGAGCAGCACAAATATCCAACACAGTATCACCTTCGCAGACTTCAAGTGCTTTGCAACACAGTTGTGATGCATTATCCTGAACGTGAAACAAACCTTTTTGATACGAGTCAGATTTATGCAATGGTCCATGACCTTTTACAATCAAAGAATTTTCACATAAGTCTGATTTAACTGCTTCAAAACCATCAACATGTAACAGTTCAATAAGTTTATCTGGCGTTATCCTTAAAGTATTTACTTTTAAGTTTGTTTCAACAGCTCCGAACGTAGCTTCGAGCAAAGCTATTGCATTATCTCTGCCGTAATTTTCTATCCATAAATCACAAAGCCATTTCGGCATTGAGTATCTGACCGTCAAGTCATCTGTTTCTGTGATGCCATTTGAAGATATTTTACGCAACACTGCATTCACAAGACCGGAAGCAAAAGAAAGTCCGTTATTTTTAGTAAGCTTAACACACTCATTAATAGCTGCAGATGCAGGAACTTTATCCATGTATAAAATCTGATATGCGCCAATACGTAAAATAGTGAGAACCTGCGGTTTTAGCTTTCTGAGTGGTTGCTTCAAGTAGCATGAAAGCTCAAAATCAAGTGTTATAACTCGCTCAGCAACACCGTAAACTATTGCTGACACAAAAGCTCTATCAGTAGCATTTACATCCAATTTTTCAAGATAAGAATCAAGAACAATATTGGAATAAGAATTATCTTTAAATATTCTGTTTAAAATTTCAAAAGATACTTGTCTTGCAGTTTTCATACAAATTCCTATCTGCGTCTGTTATTACCCAAAAGCCTGAGCGCATAATACAAAAGATTTACAATAGCTGTTGCAAGCGCTGCCACGTAAGTCATAGCAGCTGCAGTAAGCACACTTTTAGCACCACTATATTCCTCAACAGACAACATTCCGGTTTCTTCTATAACGCGTAAAGCGCGTCGACTTGCATTAAACTCAACAGGTAAAGTAACAAACTGAAACAAAGCAACAAGTCCATAAAGAGCCAGACCTGCAATTATAAAATAGAAGCCAAAATCAGAGTTTGATCCATATGCAAGAAAATAACCTAAAAAAGCAATAATCAAACCAAACCTTGAACCAAAATTCGTTACCGGAACCAAAGCAGTCCTGATAGTGTTTGGAAGATAATTTTCAGCATGCTGAGCTGCGTGTCCTGCTTCATGACAAGCTATTCCTACAGCCGCAACTGAAGACCCGGAAAAAACACCTTGTGACAAACGAATAACCTTTTCGTTGGGAGAATAATGATCCGTCAACTTCCCTTGACACGATTCGATCCTAACATCAGTTATTCCGTAATGATTAAGAATCAACTGAGCCGCCATAGCGCCACTGATTCTTCTTGAATTCTGGATTTTAGAGTATTTTTTGTATGCACTTTTTACTTTAGCCTGCGCTAAGAGCGAAATAATCAGTACAGGAGCTGCGAAAATAAGATATGAAAAATAGTTATAAAAAAACATCAGATCACCTTATTTTAGAATAGTACCTTTTTCTATAGGATTGCCCCTGAGAAAATCAGAAGCATTCATAGCCTTTTTACCCTCGAGCTGCAACTTGACAATTTCAACAGAAGTTCCACAACCACAGCAAACAATCAGCTTTTTATCAGACTGAATTACTTCACCAGGTTCACCACAAACATCTTCGGCTATGGCGGTCTGATGAATTTTAACAGTCTTGTCGTTGTATCGCGTAATTGCAACAGGCCACGGATAAAGACCTCTTACTTTATTATGAACTTTGTCAGCTGTATCATTCCAATTCACCGGGCACAAATCCTTGGTAAGCATTGGTGCATAATTTGACAAAGCATCATCCTGCTTAACCGGTGTAAGCTCATCCTTGAGAAGCTTATCGATAGTTTCAGACATAACCTTTGCACCAAGAACAGACAACTTGTCGTGTAATTCACCTGCTGTTTCATCCTGTCCGATTTCTACAGTTTCAGTAAGAAGCATATCACCGGTATCAAGTCCAATATCCATCTGCATAGCAGTAACTCCCGTTACTGTTTCACCGTTAAGCACACTCCACTGTATCGGAGCAGCTCCTCTGTAGGCAGGCAACACTGAAGCGTGCATATTGATGCAACCATACTTCGGAAAATTTAATATCTCCGAAGGTAAAATTTTGCCATATGCAACTACGATAATAAGCTCAGGATTAAGATCTTCAATGATTGAAAGAGCAGAACCATCTCGCATTTTTTCCGGCTGAAATACAGGGATTCCTGCATCTACTGCACACTGTTTGACAGGAGGGAACTGCATCTTATGTCCTCTCCCCTTTGGTTTGTCCGGTTGAGTGAAAACACCCTTGACATTATGACCGTCAGAAATTAAGCGTTCAAGACAAGGTACAGCAAACTCAGGAGTTCCCATAAAAACAATATCCATAGCTAACCTCCATCAATCGCTTTCCAATTCACCTACAAGATGGCTTGTATATAGAATTCCATCGAGATGATCAAGCTCATGACAAAAACATCTGGCTTTAAGACCTTCGCCTTTATACAAGCACCACTTACCATCTCTGTTCTGTGCCTTAACTATAACTTTCATTGGTCTCTCAGTAACACCATATTTACCGGGTAAAGAAAGACAACCTTCAGTTTCGTGCTGAACTTCCTGAGAACATTCTACAATCTCAGGATTGACCAATTCAAGGTATCCGTCACCACAATCAATTACAACTATACGTCTTAAAATTCCAACCTGAACAGCCGCAAGACCTGCACCTTGAGCCTTATAAAGCGTGTCCTTCATATCATCAAGAATCTGGTAAAGTTTTTCATCAAAATTCTCAACAGGTCGACTTTTCTTTGATAATATCGGATCTCCCAATTTTACAATATTTCTGATCGCCATTACGATTTCCTTTCATTATTAAATGATACTTTCCGGATTGATGTCTATATACACAGATACAGAATTTGCGAAACCGGAATTGTTATATTCTTCAAGAACCTCTGACATCATTTTTCTGAACATCTTGGAGTTCTTGCACTTAATTATTAAACGATATCTATATTTATTGCTTATCTTCGAGACACGAGCCGGCATAGGACCCAAAATTATAACTTTCTGATCCATAAAATCACTTTTAAGTTTAATTCTCAAAAATTCAAAAAATTTAGCTGAAGCTGCATGTACCTTATCATCATTAATGCCTGTAAAACCAACAAGCGCAATGTCACAATAAGGCGGATAGATAAGCATTTTTCTCATCTTTATTTCAGAATTATAAAACCTGTCATAATCCTGTTCCGAAGCAAAAGAAATAACCTCATTCTCCGGATTCATTGTTTGGATTATAGCCATGCCCTTGTACTTTCCTCTTCCTGCACGGCCAACTACCTGAGTCAAAAGGTCAAACGTTCGCTCCTGACTTCTATAATCATCGTTATTCAGCTGAACGTCAGCATTAATTACACCAACTAATGTAACATTTTCAAAATCCAGCCCTTTAGCAACCATCTGGGTTCCTAATAAAATATCATATTCTCCTTTGGAGAATGCATCAAGCATAACTTCATATGAATGTCGGTTCATAGTACTGTCTGCATCCATTCTAAGCACACGCGCCGAAGGAAACAGTGTAGCTAATTCATCTTCAATCTTTTGCGTACCCGCTCCTGAATATCTGACATTTTCAGATTCACATTCCGGACATCTGGTAGTAAATGGTTGAGAATGCCCACAGTAATGACACATAATACGCCTGTTCGCGTGATGATATGTCATAGAAATGCTGCACGAAGGACATGTAAAAACATAACCGCAAGATTTGCACGAAGCATAAGTGTTATAACCTCTACGATTCATCAGCAGAATCGATTGTCTGCCATTTTTTAAATTCAAATCAATAGCATCAAACAAAGCTTTACTGAAATAAGAAGATTCGCTGAGTGCATCCAAACCCATATCAACAACCTTTACTTCCGGCAAATCTGAGCGAGAAAACCTTTTAGTGAGTTTGTTGATACTGTATCTGCCGTTTAAAGCGTTTGCATAAGTTTCAAAACTCGGAGTAGCGCTTGACAAAACAGTCAAAGCATTATGATAAGCTGATCTGAAGCGAGCAACTTCTTTAGCATTGTAACGTGGCGACTGTTCTGATTTATAAGTATGCTCCTGCTCTTCGTCAACAATAATCAATCCCAGATTATCAAAAGGAGCAAATACTGCACTTCTTGTACCGATAACAATGCTTACTTCACCGTTTTTTACACGTTTCCATTCGTCTGTTCTCTGTCCGGTTGAAAGTGCACTGTGAAATACAGCGATCTTATTTCCATAACGCTTACGAAAAATAGAAATGGTCTGTGGAGTCAAAGCAATCTCAGGCACCATTACAATTACCTGCTTGTCAATATTCATCATATGGTCAATCAGTTTGAGATAAACCTGCGTCTTACCACTACCTGTAACGCCATATAAGAGCGATACATTACCATTTGATTGAGTAAATTGGTTCAAAAGATTATCATAAGCTACCTGTTGTTCTGAGTTTAAAATAATGTCACTGGCGCAAGCTACATCCTTATCATAATCATAAGGAGTTCTATATACTTCGTTATCAAATATATCAGCCAGACCTTTTTTTACCAATGCATATACAACAGACGGAGTGTAACCTGTGAAATAACAGATTTCTTTAACCGAAGCTGTATCAAGTTCTGCAAGAAGTGTCAGAATCTCACGCTGTTTCTTTGTGATTTTATCGGTTGATTCGAGCTTAGCGATACCTTCACAGTTGATTCTTACCATTTTAACAGTAAGATCACCGGCTCTTCGTACAGAATCATAGTTTCTGAACAGCAAGCCTTTTGAAGTCATCTTTTCAAGTATAGACAAATCAGGAATAAACCCGAGTGTTTTTAAAACTTTTTCACCGTCAACGTATACTTTAGCATCTTTAATATATTCGTAAATTTGCTTTATATCCGCATCACAATCAGAAAGATCTGCATCAAGAACAGCAGCATATGTAGTAACTACCTTATGACACATTCCTGCAGGAAGGATAGTTTTAGCCGCGTCAAAAAGCGTACAAAAGGTACGCTCCTTTAGCCACTCAACCAACATAATCATCTCTTCTGAAAGAATCGGTTCAAAATCTATAACCTGAGAAACTTTTTTTAACTTATGATTACTACTATCAGCAGCACTTACACTCATTACTATGCCCTGTCTGCATTTATTTCCTTTTCCGAAAGGTACAATAACTCTGCATCCGGGCTTTACAGTATTGTCAGCAAGGTAGTCATATGCTTTATCAAATGACATAGCAGAATTTTCAATTGCAACTGAAACAATTCTGTTATCTGACATACCCTACCCTCCCGGAATACTCAAAAATTATAAGTTTTTAATCTCATCTGGCTCGATGATCTTGTACTTACCTTCAATGATTTCATCAATAGCAATACTTACCGGTTTTTCAACGAGAATAATTCCGTCATTCTCAGCTTCCTCTGAAATTTCGCGAGCGCGTTTAGCTGTTGCTCTGACCAAAGAATAACGGCTCATATGGTTAGAAAGTACTGAACTAAGGTCAGGATTAAACTTGAATTTTTTGTTCTGATCAAACATTATTTATTTACCTCACTTAAAATATTCTTTCTTCTGCTTACTTTAAGCTGTTCAGCAGAAATAATAGTCTTAATATCATCAACGGCTGACTCAAGGTCATCGTTAACTACAACGTAATCATACTCAGAAATTCTGGCAAGTTCTTCACACGCAATATTAAGTCTTCGTCTTACATCCTCATCATCTTCACTGCCTCTGCCTCTGAGTCTCTTCTCCAACACTTCCATACTGGGAGGTGTCAGGAAAATACTGACTGCATCAGGATACATTTTTCTAACATTTCCTGCTCCCTGTACTTCAATTTTAAGTACAACAATTTTACCTTCAGCAAGCCAATTATCAACCGGCATTTTGGGTGTGCCATAAAAGTTATTACCGTACTTTGCATGCTCTAACATTTTTCCGTCATTAATTTCCGAACAGAAAAATTCTTCAGTAACGAATATGTAATCAACTCCGTCTCGTTCACCGTCACGAGGCTTTCTTGTAGTCATTGAGACTGACTGTACAAGACCTATATCCAGCTTAAATAACTCAGCAAGAACAGTATCTTTGCCAGAACCCGAAGGACCTGAAAGTACAACAAGCATACCATTATTGAGCATCTTCCTCATCCTCCTCGTAATCCTTTTCTTCATCAAGCCTGTTCGCAACAGTTTCCGCCTGAAGATACGTAAGAATAACCTGATCACAATCAGTTATAATTACAGCACGAGTGCGTCGACCATGTGTCGCATCAATCAATGTACCGTTTTCTTTGCAAACCTGTATAATTCTTTTTATAGGAGCAGACTCCGGGCTGATTATAGCGATTATTCTCTCAGCGTTGACCATATTACCGAAGCCGATGTTTATAAGTTTCATAGCCGATCCCCTTACTCGATATTCTGTACCTGCTCACGTATCTTTTCAACTTCAGACTTTATATCAAGGACGCAACGAGCAATATCAACATCACAAGCTTTAGAACCTATAGTGTTGGCCTCACGGTTAATTTCCTGTACAAGAAAATCCATTTTTCTACCGATCGGTTCATCAGATTCAAAGAAACTTTTAAGCTGCTCGATATGACTTCTGAGTCTGACAGTTTCCTCGGCTACTGCAACTTTATCAGCATAAACTGCAGCCTCAGTAAGTATACGTGTTTCGTCAATATTTACTGAGCCAAGGACGTCTTGCATTCGGGCAAGCAACTTCTGTGTATACTCTTTTACAGTTTCAGGCGAACGAGATTCAACAAAAGCGACCTTGTCGAGAATAACATCAGCACGTGAACAAATATCATCACGAAGCTTCTCACCCTCAACACCACGCATTGAAATAAACTTGTCCACTGCAATTTCTGCAACTGTTTTCACTGCATTCCAGATTTTTTCTTCATCAGCTTCTTCTTTTCTGATGAGTAAAACATCATTGAATCTTGCGAGAATACCTGAATTAAGATTATTATCTATTCCATATACTGATGAAAGTTCTTCAAAAGCTTTTACGTAACCTTTCGCAAGTGAATGATTAATTTCAACCACTACACTGTCATCTTCAAGATTGTCGACCTGAACATAGCATTCAATTTTACCTCTTGAAACTCTGGACTGAACATAGCTCTTAAGTTTCTCGTCCAGAAAGCCGTAAATACGGGGTGTTCTTGACGAAAAATCAAAATATCTGTGATTGACACTTTTAATTTCAACAGTTATGTTCATCGACTCAACAGCCTGCTGATGACGACCATAACCTGTCATACTTTTAACCATATTTATACCTCATTATTTTCCTTTACAGCAACTTCCCTGAAGAAGAGTCGGAATATCTCCTGATAATACACCGTTAGTTTTTTCAAATCCGAGTGTTTGTGCAACAGCAACTCCCGACTCAGCAAGATAATCAGCTAAATATACGCTTCGATTACCACCGTAATTTAGTGCGCTTCTGATAAGACCTTCAATAGTCTCAGGATCATCATCATACGCATCAACATAAACTATCTCCATAGAATAACCCTTAAGTCTGAAAGCACATTTTCCGCATTCTCTGCCATTGTCAGAAAGATCGAATCCCAAGTATCCGTTAAGAGAATCGTCACTTTCAAACGGTTTACCTAATTCTTTATTGCTGACCGGTAAAAATTTAAGCATCTGATTCGCTCCTAAAATTTATTTACACGCATTCCTGAAGAAACTTTAAGTTTGTGAACCTCATCCTCAGTAAGATTGCGCCACTTGCCCTGAGGAAGCATACCAAGCTTAATCGAACCGATATGCGTTCTTTTAAGACGTGCAACTTCCAAACCAAGCTCCTCGCACATACGACGTATCTGACGATTTCTACCTTCATGAAGAATTATCTCAAGAACCACTCTGTTTTCAGATTTATCAATAATATGAGCTTCCGCAGGAGCCGTCCTTTTACCGTCAATTACTATACCTTCGTTAAACGAAAAAAGCTGATCTTCATTTACATCCGGTCGTACTGTTACACGATAAGTTTTGGGAACGTGTTTTGACGGATGAGTCAAGTGATTAGCAAAATCACCATCATTTGTCATCAGAAGCAAGCCTTCAGAATCTCTGTCAAGACGCCCAACGGGATAGACACGTGCTCCTACATCTTTAACAAGTTCAGCTACACACTTTCGGCCCATCTCATCTTCCATTGTTGTGATATAGCCTCTTGGTTTGTGAAGCATTATGTAATAATGTTTCTTTGAAGACACAATCTTCTTGCCGCTGACTGTAACAGTATCCTTTTTAGGATTGATTTTATCACCAAGACCTGCCACTTTACCGTTAACTTTTACCTTACCTGAAAGTATAAGTTCTTCGGATTTTCTTCTTGACGCAACAGCGCATTGCGACAAATACTTTTGAAGCCTGATTCTATCATCAGTCATTATAAAACTCCTTTATTATCTTTGCATAACACTTTCTGTAATAACAATCGGTTTGACGATCTTCAACTCATCACCTAAATAGTAATCACAATGACCAACCACTGTGCCTTTACTGACAGGAGCATAAGCAAATTTTTCCAGATAAATTCTACAGTGTAGATTTTTCATCTTCGAGAAGGCGTAACTAAACTTCTCTGAAAAAATCTCTACTGAATCCATGTTGCCGCCTACAACAGAAATTTCATCGGGTAGCTCAGGTGAAATTTCTTCATACTCAGATACCGAAAAAGCATAATCAAACATAAGCATATGATCATTCCAATCATCCGGTGCATTCAGCGTAACAGCAACAAATTCTGCAGAATCTTTTTTAGCATACGAGACAAGACAGCGACCACTCTTTTTAGTGAAACCGGTTTTAATTCCCAATGCATAATCATAGTTACCAAGCAACTTATTATGATTATACAGAGTACGCAAATATGGAGGATTTCCGAACGATACTGTTGCCTTTTGTGATGAACACACCGAAACGAACTTAGGATTACGAACCGCAAAAGAGCCCAAAAGAGCCATATCATAAGCAGTAGAGTAATGCTCATCATCATCAAGTCCGGATGCTGTAACAAAATTGGTGTTATTCATACCGAGCTGCTCAGCGCGTTCGTTCATCATTAATGCAAATTTTTCAGTACTTTTTCCTAAAAATATGGCAGTAGCATTAGCAGCATCGTTACCTGAAGGCAACATCATACCGTAAACCAACTCATCCAATGAAACAGAATCACCAGGAAGAAGACCCATCGATGTACCTTCAACTTTTGACATTATTTCACTGATGATAATCTCGCTCTGCAATTTGCCTGATTCTATCGCAATCAAAGAGGTCATAATCTTAGTAGTGCTAGCCATAGAACGCCTCTTATCGGGATTTTTTGAGAAAAGAACCTCACCGGTTTGAACGTTCATAACAACAGCACACTCAGCCGACACAGAATCAGCTGTTAAAGCAGACACTCTCAGCGTACAAACAGAAAACATTAACAAAAATGATATTATTTTTTTAACCAAACCAATCACCTGCCTGTAAATAATATGCAGACAGGGGTTGTTTGTATTATTTTAATTACTCAATTTCTTCAAAAACAGAGTCAACTACCTCAGTAGTTTTATCTGCTTTAAACTTTGTAACAACGTCAGTAACCTTGTTAACCATATCAGGCACCATACTGATGATTCTTTCAGCAGAATTCTCAGCACCCTCTGATATGTACTTAACACTTACATCGCCGTCTTTAATTACAAGAAAAGCAACCGGAGAAATTGTAACACCGGCACCGCCGCCACCACCGAAAAGTTCCTTTGAAGTCTTTGTCGGGAAATCAGAACCACCTGAAGCAAATCCATAAGTTACCTTAGAAATAGGAATAATCTTAATTCCCTCACCTGCATCGATAGTATCACCGATGATTGTCTGGCAATCAACCATTTCCTTAATTCTGTCAATAGCTGTTGCTAAAATTCCTGATGCTGACTGATCTTTCATTGTTCTTGTCCGCCTTTCAAATTATTATTTTTCTTCTTAGCTTTTAAATATACAAGCAAAGCCTTTACAAGCCTTACTACAATCCGGAATACGAATGCTATACCGGCATTGATTACACTTCTTGGAATAAGAGCAATCTTAGTCTCAAATTCACCTTTTGTTTTAGATCCGCAGTAATCTGCCCAGATATTCACGTCATAATTTTTAACGTGACACGAAGTACATATAAATCCCAACGGTGGGTAAATCATCTGACAGAATTTACCGTACTTTATGGCAGTTTGAGCAGCATCACCCTCTGTTACCCAAATTCTTAAATTAAGCTTTCTGATGTAAATACTTTTTAGAAAACCTTTGGTAAATTTCCCAAGGTAAGATGCACAGTTATTAATTAACTCGACTATACCTGAAACACCCTGATCCTCATAAAAAATCTTTATAGGATTATCCTTTTTAGGAGCAATCTCATCAGGCTTTTCATCAGAATCAATTGTGTTCTGCTTCTTTTCCTCCTTAGGTTTCTTTTGCTTTTTATTTTTCTTCTTTTTATTTTCATCCTTCGGCAAAATTTTAATTTTTATAAAAAGCCAGGACACGGTTAACTTAAAAGTATCCGTATACTCCATATCAAGAACTACCGGAACGCTTAAAATTGCAATAAAAAACAAAACAATACCTAGAATTATGTACAAGGCTGTCACAGACCCACCTCCTATTCAACAGTTTCAACTACCTGGATTTCACCTGTAATAGTCATATTTTCAATTATCTTACCATCATCAAGATTTATCTCAAGCTGATTAGGTAATTCGTCATTTTTGGGCATATCCTCATGATCGGGCAATTCCGGAAGTTCAGACAGATTATTAACACAAAAACATTTAAGAAACTCCGGTGTTGTACCGTAAATCAACGGTCGACCCGGTAACTCAAGCCTTCCTCGCTCTTCGATTAATCCCTTCAGAATAAGTGTCTGAATAACACCCGAACAGTCAACTCCCCTGACCTGCTCTATAAAAGCCTTAGTTACAGGCTGATTATATGCAATAACTGCAAGTACTTCAAATGCAGCATTTGAAAGTGGAGCATTCTTTTTGATCTCAAGTACAGCCCTGACTTGTTGAGCATATTCCTGGCGAGTACATAATTGATACAAATTGTCCATCTTCACAAGACAAATACCGCCATTAAATTCATCAAGATTTCTTTTAAGCTCAAGTAAAATAGACTCAACCATTTCCTTTTCTATCTCAAGAGATTCAGCAATTCTGTCAATTTCAAGCGGCTCACCGGCAGCGAAAAGAATCGCCTCAACCGCTGCATGCAAATCATTCATTTTCATCTGCGTAGTGTTCCTCCACATCAAAATTAATATTAGAATCTACCATCTCAACCTCAAGATCACCTTCAACTTCAGTCAAGACAATCTTCTTATCCTTTGTAAGTGATAGCAAAGCAAGAAAAGTTGCAACCATTTCCGAGCGAGATTCAGCTTTTTCAAAAAAGGTCCTGAATCGCTGTTTTTTACCCCTAAACAACTTGTCCATTATAAAACCTACACGTTCTTTAATCGGAACAATTTTATGAGCAACTATTCCTGAAAAAGCTTCAATCGGCGGTGGTAAGTTTCTTTTACCTCTGCCTACTGCAGCAATATATGCCTTAAGCAGCTCAAAGGGTTCATGAAGTCTGGTATATGTCATATCAGGTGCGAACTTTTCAGGTTTTCTTGAAATAAAATCAAAGCCTTCAGCCTTTTCCGAAAGTTTCTGTGCCATAAGTTTACAATCTTTATACTCTGAAAGTTCACCCTGAAGTTCATTTTTCAGAGCGTCAGCTTCTTCTTCATGAACAGGTAATAACGATACTGTCTTGATGTAAACAAGTCTAGCAGCCATTTCAAGAAATTCACTGGCTATTTCCATATCCTCTTCCTGCATCTGTCTGACATAGTCAAGATATTGCTCCACCAGCAAGAGAATAGGAATATCATTAATATCAATTTTATGCTTACTTATCAGATGAAGCAAAAGATCCATTGGACCTTCAAAAACATCAAGTTTATAGGAAATAGCTTCCATAAATTACTCCTTAAAAAATGAGTGTGAAAAAAGATTTAAAAAGATTAAAAACAAAATTCGATAAAAGTGAAAGCGGAGTTGAAAGAAGTCCTGTAAATAATAAGAACATAATTCCGATTACAATGTATCTTTCGTATTTCATTACTGCAAAATAATACTTTGTAGGCAATACTGCAAAAAGTATCCTGGAGCCGTCAAGCGGTGGTACAGGAATCAGGTTAAAAACAGCAAGATTTATATTAATAGACGTAATGAAATAAAGGAAATAATATAATGAACTTCCTATAATTGTAGTTAACCCGAGAAACTTAAGAGAGAGAAACATACAGAACATAGATATGAATGCCAAAATAAGATTTGAGACAGGACCCGCAAGAGCAATTAATGCCATTGCAAACTTCTTATTTTTCATCTTAACATTTCTAATATTTACCGGTACAGGCTCAGCATAACCGAATCCAACAAGCAGAATCATTAAAGCTCCTATCCAATTGATATGGGCAAACGGATTGATTGTGAGTCTTCCCTTCAGCCTGGCAGTATTATCACCAAGCTTATAAGCAATCAATGCATGTGCAAACTCGTGTATCGGTGACGTACAGAAAATAACAAATGCAACCGAAGAAACACGAATTATAAGATCAACAATATCAAAACTTTCGCCACGTAAAATACTTAAAAGCATAACTACTCCTTTACTTAAAAGCTGTCACTATTCTTTGTAAATTATTAAAATCATAATGAATGCTTGAGTCATCAGTGAAACGTGAAAACATAGATAAAATATAATCACCCTGATCTTCAGCACACTCGAGCATCATAGCTGAATTTTCAGGCAAATACTCACCAAACCAATATCCGCAAAGGAATCTGTAAAAGTCATATCCATCATTTCCACCATCAAGCGCTGTCACAGGTTCATGTAACACCTCAGTCTGGAGAAATTTAAGATCATCCTTCCTGATGTAAGGTGGATTAGATACAATCAGATCAGGTAAAATGCCTGACAATACATTTTTATCGAACAAATCGCCTTTAATAGGTATAACATTGTCTGCATGATTATGTTCAATATTTTTTTTAAGATAAGAAAAGGCCTTATCATATTTCTCAACAGCGAACACTTTTGAATTTTTAAATGATTTAGCTACGCTGACAGCAATACAGCCAGAACCGGAACACATATCAACCACGACGGGATCTTCTTTATCTTTTAAAAATTCACACGCCAGTTCAACGAGCTGCTCAGTTTCAGGTCTTGGTATAAGCACACCATCACCTACATAAAATTCATTGCCCATAAACTCCCATTTGCCAAGGAGATACTGCAAAGGAATTCCACTGATTCTGTTTTTAATAAGTTCATTGTAATGTTCCGAGATATGACTGTTTATATTTTCTGACCGCAACATAAAGTACTGAGTTGTGTCAACATTTAATGCATATTCCAACAAACATCTTGCATCAAACTCAGCATCTTCGATTCCGGCATTCTCAAGTAAAACAACCGATTTCCTATAAAGTTCATTTACAGTCATCATTATCCGATTTCTCTTTTTTATTAATATTTTCTTCTTCGAGTCCGAGTGAAACCTTCAGTGAAGCAATACCTACTTCAATGATATCATCAGTAGGTTCCTTTGTCGTAATACGCTGCATCAAAGTACCAGGAGCTGAAATAATTCTGGTAATAACATTATCATGCTTACCTGCTAACCTGATAAGTTCATAACCTACACTCATGATAAGCGGGAGAATAAGAATTTTAATACCCATCCATATCCAGCGCATCTCTTCATTTCTGATTGTCGGCCAAATAAGCACCACGGTTGTTGAAATAACAATACTGACAATCAAAGACAAGAATATAAAGCTAGTACCACATCGCGGGTGGAATCTTTTCTGTTTTTTTACATTTTCCACAGTAAGTTCCAAACCTTTTTCATAGCAAAATATAGATTTATGTTCAGCACCATGATACATAAAAAGACGCTTGATATCTTTCATTAAAGATGTAAGGTACATATATGTGATAAAAATAACGATTCTCATCACACCTTCAATCGCAGGCTTCCAAGTATTATTATTTTCGCCCAATATCAAGTCTGCTACAAATGAAGGCAACCACATAAACAGAAAAAATCCTACAACCATAGCTATCACCATTGCTATAACTCCGATAACCGTCATCATTTTCGGTCCGAAATGGTCAGTAATCCATTTATCAAGCTTCGACATTTCTTCTTCGCTGCCACTTTCAATATCTGTAGTTTTTTCAGCAGACTCCATAAGACACTTATAACCGAATATCATCTGTTCAACAAAATTAACCGGTCCTCTGATAAAAGGAATTCTGAAAAACTTATATTTGTCACGTAAAAGTTTGACTTTTTTTAATTGAGTTTCAATGCTGCCGTCAGGTAACCTGAGTGCCATGGCAGTACCTTCCGGACCCTGCATCATAACACCCTCCATAAGGGCCTGTCCGCCAACACTATGCTTTTTATTTTCAGACATTGTAATTATCCTCCGTAGTTATCATTTCATTCTCTTTAGCAATAACCTCATCAATATCCCATACATCCTCAATTTCAACATGATCTATATCAAAACTAATAGTGACTGTAGTACCTTTTCCGAGAATACTGTCAATGTCAAATGTTCCGTCATGCATACGTATAATTTCATCAACAACCGCAAGTCCTATTCCGGATCCGTGTTCAGTCATATTCTTCTTGTAAAATTTTTCTTTGACGTGCGGCAAATCCTCTTCCGAAATGCCACATCCATTGTCAGAAACCGTAATTTTAATTCTGTCGTCAGCAATTTCAGCAACAGTAAGTATTTTACCGCCTTGTTTTGTATATTTTAAAGCGTTGTCAAGGATGTTTACAAAAACCTGTTTAATTCTGTCAGGATCGCCATCCATTGGTGCCGGAAGATTTGGTGCTGTATAAACAAGCTCTTTACCTTCACGCATCGCTCTATCTTTAAGCGCAAACACAGTTTCGTCAAGTTCAGCGAGAACATCCATTTTTTCAATCTTTAAAGTCATTCGACCGCTTTGCATTCTTGAAAAGTCAAGTAATTCCTCAACTATACCATTAAGTCTGGTTGACTCGCTGATAATTACACCCATACCACGCTGAGTTAAAGCAGGGTCAGTATCAGCAATCTGTAACAGCGTTTCTCCCCATCCTTTAATAGCCGTCAACGGTGTTCTGAGTTCATGCGAAACAGTTGATATAAAATCATTTTTAATTTTGTCTGACATTTTTATCTTTTCAGCCATATTATTGATAGTATCACATAGATCTCCGACCTCATCATTATATAGGTAGTGGTCGATTCTGGCATCATAATTTCCGTCAGCAATCATTCTGGCTGTATCATTTATCTCACGGATTGACTTAACTACTGAATTGATAAAAATTATACCCGAAATCAATAAAAGTAAAACGAGTACAACGAAAACCATAACGATAATGATATACCATGTGCCAATCTGAGCATCTATATCCTCCAGAGAAACAAGATATCTGACCGCACCAATAGTTTCGTTTTTGCTATTGAGAATGGGTTTAGTAAGCGTTGTTACCTTTTCTCCCGAATCAAGTTCACCCGTCCAGCGTGCTACTTCATTGACATTCGATATAGCAGTATCATATTCAGGAATAACAGTATAATTACTCACCGAAAAACCACTGGAAGATATTACAACATTGCCATACTTATCTATTATCCAGACTTCGACAGAGGCTTTATCTTTAAATCCATAAATAAAATCCCTTGCACCTTTTTCAAAAGAAGCCTCATCACCGGAATAGCTTTCAAAGTAGTTATCAACGGCACTGTTGGAATAGTTCAGCATTTTACGATCAACCGAGTTATAATAATATGAGTGCACGATGTACGCACCGACAACACAGATTATGAGCAAAAAAGCAATAACAATTACAGTTGTCTGAACAAACCATCGTCTTGTAAGACCAAAAAACAACTTACTGTTTTTGCTTTTTATTTTATCCGTTGCCACAGCGTACACCTCCCTTTAGCAATAGTTAATCAAACCCATTTATAACCCAAGCCCCAAATTGTAAGCAAGTGTTTCGGATTTGACGGATCATCTTCAATCTTTTTCCTCACACGCCTGATATTTACATCTACTATTTTTTCTTCACCGTAATAATCCGCACCCCATACGTAGTTCAGAATATCGGTTCTTCCCAAAGCAGTTCCCTGATTTCTGAAAAAGTATTCCAAAATCTGAAATTCTACCTGCGTTATATCAATATAAATATCATTCTTCGTCAACGAGCGACTCTTACAATCAAGTCTGAACGGACCTGAAACAATAACATTCTCATCTGAGGCATCATTAGACTTTACGGCTGTAACACGTCTTGCCAACGCATCAACTCGAGCTGTAAATTCAGATGGAGAAAAAGGTTTGGTTATGTAGTCATCAGCACCCAAGAGCAAGCCTGTAACTTTATCCATCTCCTGGGTTTTTGCAGTGAGCATTACTATACCTATATTGTTGCTCATACTACGCAATCTTTTACAAAGTTCAAGACCGTCCATCCTCGGCATCATAATGTCCAGAACAGCAATTTTTATAGAACCGCTTTCGACCTGATATTTTTCAAGTGCGTCCTGACCGTCAAAAGCCTCTACAACATCATATCCTGCTCTGATAAGATTAATTACTATGAACTCACGGATCGGAGCCTCATCTTCAGCAACTAAAATTTTTACTTTACTCATCATAATCACCCAAAATCAGTTAATATAAAATTAGATTCAAGCCAATCATTACTTATTCCGAAATCAAGTCCGGCGTTGGAAATTTGCGAAACATAAGTCTTGGACGATGTTGTCTTCAACACTTGGTATCCGACATACTTATCTTTACTCTCATTATCTGAGTTATCGTAAGCATATATACTGAAAAGCAAATCACCTACAACACCTCTTGAAGCATTCCAACGATAGAAGTCCCACTGTCCATTATTTCCTAAGACAGTAATTTTTCCTACCCAGGTACTTTTAATTTTCAACATATATTTAAGTGTAGTATTGACGATTGAATATTGTACAGGTGTAAGCTTATCATTTCTGAACTTAACCCACTTTGTAAAATACATTTTTGTAGCTGGTTGTTTATCAGAAGTTATCGTTGACGAAGAGTTTGAAGTATCAGTATTAGTAACAACAGAACCCGGCATATCTACGCTGGTCGGAATTTCAAGGAAACCGTCAGAATCGACATCGTAAACTGACAGCTTCATATTGCGCCAGGTCTGATATGTAGACTGAGTTGCAATATCAAAAAGCGGAGATACAAGCTTATTGATATCATCATCCCAATAAATCACTTCAGTAACCGATTCATTCAATCCTTTATTGGATTCAATATAAATAATATTTTTATCCTGAACAGTTTCTACCGAAACAGAAGAATAAGATGAGATGCCACCATCCATAGCAGTTTCACCATACAAAGATAAACATTTAGACTGCTGATCAAAATTATATATTCTTGCCGTTGCAGTCAAATTATCCGGAACAGATGACTCCACAGTTAAAGCTAAAACATCTGAATATCCATCTCCGTTTGCATCGACAACATCAAAATGTGTGTACGGATACGTTGCAATCTGAGTAAAGGAATCAGAATCCAGGGAATACTCAGAAAAGGCTCTGTTTGTTTTACTTGAGTATAACAGCCAACCAATCAAAACTTCGGACAAGCCGTCATTATTAAAATCATCAACAATAACCTTGTCAACTGAGCCTCCTAGCCCATCAAGAGTTGTAATATGATTCCATTCTTCATCTGAATATTCAAAGTATGAAACCTTAGCTATCTCAGGATTATCGTTCAAGGCGTACATAACTATAGCTTCTTCATCACCGTCCGCATCCACGTCAACAGTAAGAAACGAAGACTGTAAATCTCCATTCTCCGGAGTAATCAGCGTAAACGGATCATTTACAGTTTCTTCAAAAGCATCTTGCAACCCCTGATACTTACCGATTAATTTCGGAGGTCTCATCAAGTTTTCAAAACTTGAAAACTCCAGAGAGCAGCCGGAAAATGAGATTAAAACAGATAAAGCAAGAAAAACAGAGATAACTTTTCTTATTTTAATCATGCCGACACCTCCAAACAATACAATTATCCATAATATTTTCATATTATTATAGCACAAATCAAAATAATTTTACAACATATAATTAGAAAATAATTGTTAAAATATTTACATATTTTCCCTAAAAATAAACTAAGGAGGTAAAAACCTCCTTGTGTTCATTTATTTGGATTTCACAGTAGCATAGTATGTACCTGCTACCCAGGATTCGTCACTGTATTTCACATTGAACTCTATAGGGACACGTTTACCTTCAGTAGTTACCGTAACCCCTGTAAGATCAATTTTCCCCTGCAAACTTTCAGGTGATATTTCAACCTGATCTTTTGTCGAAGAGCAAACAGTTACAGTCTTTGAATCCGAAAAATCAATCGAAAAGACATCTTCATTCTGCGCACCTTCAATAATTATATTATTTTTATACACGCTTAAAGATTCCGTTACAATAGTTTCAGGCAGTTGTAAATATATATATATTTTTTCAGTGTTATCAAGTATCTTAGCATTTTTGATGTCTGTTGCATCAAATTCAAACACCTTTTTATCCGGAGTAATTTGCGAGAAATTAATTTCACCAACGTCGAGCACAGAAACTTCACCGGATCCGTCCTGCAGCACAGCTACATTCACAGTAGAAGGCACAGATGAATACTTAAGCGGATTATTCAGATACTCCTTCGGGGAATGTGTAAACGAAACGCTGACGGGAAGAGTCTGAATCTTATAAACCGGTATTGTAGCTGTAAGTTTTACGTTCTCAGGAGTTTCACCATCTACCTTAACATATTTAATTTCATCATCTGAAGCAGTTATAAACTTAACTGAACCTTCGACAACCTTAGTAGACGTAAGTGGTTCATTTATAGTAACTTCAAGATATGCTCCCTGAATTTTATCAACCTCTGTCTTAGGTCCGGTAATTGTAATAGTCTTTTCGACACTGATTTCTTCTTCATAGAAAGTATAACCGTCTGCTACAATTTCTTTTGTCGGAGAAGAAACCTTAGGGGTAAGACTTATCTCTTTAGTAGCTTCTCTGTCAAAAAAGACATTGATATAATCAGCTGACAATTCAACAATTTCAAATTCAGCGTTAGTATTTTTAGGGGCAACTTTAAGAGCAAGAGCTTTTTCTCCGGCCGAGTCGATATACGCAGTTTCAGCTTCAACAACAAAATCATCAGCTGTCAATTTTTTCCCACCCACATCATATCTTTTACCTTCAACAGTAATATCAACAGTAATATTTGTATCGCTGAATGGTTTAAGGCCAAGACGCTCAGGTGCAGTATCCTTGAGTTCAATTTTGACAGGAACTTCCTCTATTACATTTTGAATTATCGGTGTGTATTCAAGTGCTACAACAATCCAGAAAATCAAAGCAAGAACAGTGGAGAATACAACAAGAAACTTTGTGTTTGAAAAAAGTCCTCTTAGATTTAACAAACGTTTAATCATTTCTTTTTCTTCTCCTTTATAAATCTTACTACTTTAGCAATCTGAGAACTCAATATTCCCTTTGCCATATTCTCCTTCTGAGGAAGGATGTATGTTATAAGTTTTTCCATAAGCACACCGTCTGAAACACCACGATGCAAAGTGCCGGCATGAGCAACAGAAATCTTTCCTGTTTCCTCAGAAACAACAATCGCTATAGCATCACTTTTTTCAGTGATACCAAGCGCAGCTCGGTGACGTGTACCAAGATGAGAAGTCAACATATCTTTATCCGTAAGCGGCAAAATACAGCCCGCTGCATACGCTCTGCCATCTCTGATAACTAAGCCACCGTCATGCAATGGCGAGTTAGGAAAAAATATACTTTCAATGTGATCACGATTTACTTTCGCATCAATAACAGTGCCTGTTTTTATAACATCTCCGACCATAGTTTCTCTTTCAAAAACTATCAAAGCTCCGATTTTTTTATCGCTCATATCTGAGCAAGCCTTACACACTTCAAGTACGGCTGATTTTTTTCTTTCATATAACGAGTCACCTTGTTGAGCTCCGAAGAAATTGAAAAAAGCAAAATTTCTTCTACCCATAGTTTCCAAGGCATGTCTGATTTCCGGAGAAAAGAGAATAATCAGAACAATAATAAAATCAGAAAGAATCGTTTTAAAAAGGAAAGAGCTTGCATGCATATCAAGTAAATTAATCACAAAATAGATGGCACCAACCACCAGCAATCCCTTAACTATCTGTATACCACGTGTTTCCTTTAACATTTTAATCGCACTGAATATAAGAAATGCAACAAGTGCTATATCAACCAAATCTGTAATGGTAAACATAGAGAAAACAGACAGTAGTCTGTCCCACAGCAAATTAATATTTTCTATTTTCTCAGCCATAACTAATTCACCCAATCTTTATTATTCTTATATTTTATCATACATTACGCGATTAATCAATAAGACACACACAATGTGCAGCTATACCTTCACAAGCTCCGGTAAATCCTAATTTTTCTTCAGTTGTAGCTTTTACATTGATACAATCAAGATTTACACCTAAAGCGTCTGCGATATTTGCTCGCATATTTTCGATATGAGGCAACATTTTAGGCTTTTGAGCAATAATTGTCGCATCAACATTAACAGGCTTGTATCCTGCATCTCGTATACGAGCAACAACTTTTTTTAACAAAACAAGGCTGTCCGCCCCCTTGAAGGCAGGATCGGTATCAGGAAACATTCCTCCTATATCCCCCATCGCTGCAGCACCCAGTAAAGAATCGCTTATGGCATGAAGCAAAACATCAGCATCAGAGTGACCCAACAAGCCTTTATCATGTTCAATCTCAACGCCACCTATAATCAGCTTTCTGCCTTCACAGAGTCTGTGTACATCGTACCCGTGACCTATCCTCATAACACTACCTCCCTGCATTCCTCCGCCGCAGTTTTATAATCATCATATGTCATTATCGTATTAATAACTTCCAAAAGAGCCTTCGTACTTAATCTTTCAGGCAAATCAAGATACTTAAGCAGTTGTAAACGTCTGTATTTGCTGTCCGGAGCTCCATTAAATCCATCTTCATACAAATCGATATTTGTAATCTGATTATGATGAATCTCAACCGTATCAGTGCACCCTACTCCGGCTCGCTCCAAAGCCTCAGCAATCACTTCAACTGAGACACCTTCAACCCCGAGCTTACCTTCTTTCGAGGCAGTAACTTTTCGTTTTTCTTTTCCGAAAATATCAGGAATATACGCATTTACAATATACTCGTTCGGCACAATAGATGCCAGAAAAGATCTTATCATAAACCCTGCCGAATCACTATCCGTAAGAATAAGCAAACCCTTTTTTTCTGCAAGTTTTCTTAAAAGTTTCTGTTTATCCTTATTTTTAAATATTCCAAAACCCTCAGTTTCAATTATAACGCCATCAATAATTGATGAAAGTTTAATTTTATCATATTTACCTTCAACAACAATAATCCTGTCAACCTTAATCATACTTTCTCACCGTTAGAAACAAGCAATAATTTTGTTATAGTCTGTTCAAGAATAAGTCTACCGCTGATTGAAGTAGATTTCAGTAAGATGTCAGCTTCATTAAGAACTTCAAGAAAACGCCTTAACTGGTTTATTGAATATTTTGAAGATGACCTGGCTGCATTCGTAAGTCTGAATTCTTTATTTCTGTAATTGAAGTCTTTTGACGCATCCTCAGCACGCATTCCACCTGAAACATATACCTTAGCCCGATACATATCTACATAAGGAGTAATTATTGCGCCTAAAATATTTATCGGTTCCTCTTTCATAGAAATCAGTGTATCAAGAATCGCCATAGCAGTATCACAATTATTGTTTACAAGAGCTTTAGCAAGATCAAAAGCCCTTGCCTGAATACTTTTAATAACAACAGCATCAATATCAGCTTTTGATATCTTCCCCTGCCTCTTATAAGCACAAATCTTTTCAAGCTCATTGATTATAACAATCATATCGTCGCCAATCGATGATATAAGGTAATTGATTTCGGAAAATCCGATATCACACCCGCGTTCCTTCGCACCTTTTTCTATCAATTTAGAAAGTTGCTGCAACGAAAAACGTTTAAATTCAACAACTGTACCAAACTTCACGATGTTATCGAAAAGTTTTTTACCTTTCGAAGCCTTAACGTTAATATTTAACGTAGGATATGTAATTATAATTACAGTCGTTTCAGGTATATCTGAAATAATTTGCTCTAAAACTGTACTATCATCCGCATTCATAGAATCTATCGGGAGATCATTAATAACAATACAAGAGTAATCACTCATCATCGGAAGTGCTTCAGCTGCTACAGCAACATCATCGAGATTAACAGATTTACCATCATATTTATGTAAATTGAAATCAGCAAAAGAAGGATTAACTATTTTCTGTTCTAGAAGCTTCGAATAATGCTTAACGAGATATTTTTCTTCGCCAAAAAGAAAA
>JAXJUJ010000113.1:0-10666 GCA_036309125.1 Acutalibacteraceae bacterium
CAGCGGTCTCCAAAACCGCGTGCCGAGGGTTCAAGTCCTTCTGCCCCTGCCAAATACGATAAATCCGAACTCTTTAGCCATCGTCGGCGAAGCGTTCGGATTTATTTTTTTATTACAGTAATGCGTACTTAGTTGTAAATAATTTTAAAAATATAATCAATGATAAATTTTTGAGCCTTTGCATTATATAGCACAGCATCATAACTGCCGTTTGTCCATTTGATTTTTTTAACGCTTATCCCAAGTCTTACACTTTTTTCAGTAGGAAGAGTTTTACTGTTTCCTTCACAATCAATACTTTTACACAAAAAATCTCGGTATATTTTGCGTACAAACTCTGTGTAGTCAGATATTTAAGGAAAGCGAGCAAATGGCCCTAAAATGCACCATGGCATATTGCATAATGATATCAATGATGATAGAATAAACACAGAGGTGACGGATATGGACTCTATGCAACCCAAAAAGCTTATTATTATGAATATTCTTGATATCCTGAAAAAATATACTGATGAGGATCACAGACTCAGTCAGAAGGAGATTGCAGAGATACTTGAAACGGAATATGAAATGAAGGTTGACCGTAAGGCAGTAAAGCGTAATCTTATGAATCTGATTGAGTTCGGCTACGAGATTGAATACAGTGAAACGGTGAGAATGGTCAAAAATTCAAAAAGTGAGCTTGAAGAAAGCTATGTTCTTTCAGATTTTTATCTTGTGCGTGATTTCACGGATTCAGAATTGCGTCTGCTTGTTGACAGTCTGCTTTTTTCAAAGCACATTCCTTATTCGCAATGCAAGGAGCTTATCGAAAAAATCGAGGGACTTTCAAACAGATATTTCCGTTCCAAGGTAAAGCACATTCGTAACCTGCCCGAGAATCTGCCGCAGAATAAAGAACTGTTTTATACAATTGATATTCTTGATGAGGCAATCAGCAAGGGCAGAAAGGTTGCATTCAGATACAACGACCTCGGAACAGACAAAAAACAGCATCCCCGCAAAAACAGCGAAGGCAATATAAGAGAATATATCGTCAATCCATATCAGATGGTTGCGACAAACGGCAGATATTACCTTGTCTGCAACTATGATAAATATGACAATGTTGCGAACTACAGAGTTGACAGAATTACGGATATCCGTTTGCTTGATACACCTGTAAAACCGATGAAAAAGGTAGACGGACTTGAAAACGGACTTGATTTGCCAAAGCATATGGCAGAGCATATCTATATGTTTGCGGACAAGACCGAGAAAGTCATATTCAGAGCGAAGAAATATATCGTTACAGAAATTATCGACTGGTTCGGCAAGGATGTTAAGTTTTCTGACGAAAACGAGGATGAGGTTACGGCAGAAGTCAGAGTCAGCCATATGGCAATGAAATTCTGGGCGATGCAGTACGGTGAGCATATAACCGTCATATCCCCCGAAAGCCTTGTTGATGATATAAAAAACGCACTGCAGAAAGCAGTGGAGAAATATAATAAATAAAGGAGATTTATTTATGGAATTTGATTCAGCTATTTTAAAAACGGAAATTGAAAATTTAAAAGCAAACAGTAAGAGGCTTGAAAAAGAACAAGAAGAATTAATTGATTATCTAAACAACGAATTAGATTTAGAGATTGATGACACGAAAACTTATGACCCACTAGAAATATTGGATGAAGATATAGAATTACCGTTATCAATCGCAGAAGATGAACTTTTAATGTTTTTAAAGTGGCGGTACAGTTTGATTTTAATTGTTAACCAAAAATCAATTGTTGAGTCACTTGAAGCAATTTTAAGCGGAGATTCTAAGAGTCTTCATCGTTCTGTAAAAAAACTCAAATCTGATATTAAGGATATTAGATATTACAGGCAAATTGTTAATGAGATTATTGATACATCCAACGAAACACTTAACAACCTTAACCAATTGATTGATTTATGTGATAAATATAGGAAATGAGTGATAATATGAAAAGAATTCTATATGTATATGCAATGACAAACGATTCGGGTTTCGCTCCGTCAGTAAAGAACGGTTTACTTTCGCTTGCCTGCTGTAAGGGCGGTCTAAAAGGCGGAATGAGAAAAGCCGCAGGTCTTGATTTTTTCAAAGATGACACAGAGGTATGGGTTCTGGGTTTATGTGGAAAGAGCCTTTCCAAAAATGGAAAAATGGTGTACAACCCCGTTTACCTTGCGAAAATTGATAATGCTGTTGAAATGACGGAATATTTTTCTCCCGATAATAAGTTTGCAGGCAGAAACGATTACAGAGCATATAAAACCGTTAACGGTGAGCTCGAAAGTCAGCCTGAAAATCCGCATACAGACGCTTATGAGCAGCAGAAAGATATCAACGGCAAATATGTTCTTCTCTCTGAGCATTTTGTTTATTGGGGAGAAGCCTGCGGAGAATCAGGAACGGAAATCAGAGCGCTTTATCCTGCAATTTATAAAGGTGATGGAACAAAAAGCGGAATCGAAAATCACTCAAGAGGATATCTTGTTGACAGAAACTTCATCTTCGATATTGAAGCTGATCTAGGTGGGTTCGATTGGTTTCCATCGAATGGTGGCTGCAATATAATTTCAGCAAAAGCAATAAGCGGTGAGTATGTTTATATCGAAGAAAATGATGAAGAGGATGAACACGAAGTCTGTTTATCTTGCGGAGGTAAAAAATGAAAGTAATTTTATCGAGAAAAGGCTTTGACAGCAGTTTTGGCGGATACCCGAGCCCGATTCTCCCTGACGGAACGATGCTTTCAATGCCCATTCCCGGGAAAAGCGAGATTCCTTATTCGGATATCATCTATAATTCTGTTTCCTACAGCGATATTCTCGCTCAGCTTTCGAAAAACAAATTCAATGAACCGCAGTGCCACCTCGACCCCGATATAAGACCTTGCCTGAGAAAAACTCCCGTTGACGGTTGGCGTCCTGCCTTCGGTCAGCTTGGTGCGGCACAGTCATTTCTTGAAAAAAGAGTAGGAGTCGGCGATCTCTTTCTTTTCTTCGGATGGTTCAAAAAAACCAAAGAAACGAAAAATGGATATAGCTATATGTCAAAAAAAGACTCTTCCGATTTCTATGACATTTCAGACCTTCAGGTAATTTACGGTTATCTGCAGATCGGAGAAATTATACAAAATAAGGATGAAATAAGAAAATTTACCTGGCACCCTCATTCAGGCGACGAGTACAACAAAGAAGGCTACAAAAATACACTTTACATACCTGCTGAAAGACTTTCGTTTGCACCTGACCTACCCGGATATGGAACATTCAGCTACGATAAAAAATTCGTTCTGACAGCAGAGCATATGACCCGAAGCAACTGGGAAAATAAAAATTTTCTTACACATCTTGTTGAATCAAACAGAAAAAACTGTGCGAAAGATAAAAGCAAGCATATCCAATACAGAGGTCAGTGGCAGGAGCTTGTTGTTGATGAATCCCATGAACTTGAAGAATGGGTTAAAGAATTATTCAAATAACATCTCCCTAAAACAACCCACACCTCCTGTTACAATGTATTTACAAAGTAACGGGAGGTGATTTTTGTGAACCAGTGGAAGGTTGTGTGCCTGATTAACAATGTGCATTCTGAGCCGATTGTTTCTGCAACAGGTGCTGCGGAAGCAGAAAAACTCGTCAGAAGCATGTATGCAGGTCAGACTGTAAAAATAATGTATATCATCAAAGCATAAAAATAAAGGTGATTCTATGTCAGCCGAAGCAGAAATTGCAAAATCGTTTTACAAAGATAGAGATGTTTACAATCCATCAGTACCCTGTGAGTATAAAAGTATTTATACTTTGATTAAAAACAACATCGTGATTTTTGAAACGGACGGCGGCTTGCTGAGATATTTCAACACTTTGACAGGAAACCTGTCTTCGTTTTACACTTCGGTTTCCTGCGACGAATCCGGTTGTTTGTATTGCTTCAGCGATAATGAATCAAAAAAATGGATCGACCCCCTAACGGACAAAACAATCTATGAATGTCCCGAAACTGATTGGATATCTGCAGAAAAAGTATGGAAGGATTTTTATGTTTTTTTCCGTTTCTGCAGCTTTGACTCTTTCTTTGAACAAATCGGCACGGATCTGGTATTTTGTGACGATAACGGTCTTACTCCCTATGTTATAAAAAATGTTACCGATCTGCAGATAACAAAATACGGCTATGACCGTCAGGGGATGGATTTCGTTGTCACTTTTTCAAAAAACGATAAAAGATACAGTATAACAACCTCAGAATCACAATGGGATTTTGATAAAATCAAAAAACTTTGCCGATAAAAACGGCTGAGCCTGCAACATTACTTGCAGGCTCTCTTTTATACCTTAATTCTCGCTACCTTACCCCACGGTGGTTCAGCATCCTTGTTGTTGATCAGCCACAAAACGGGTATTCCTTCGGATACGGTTTCTTTCGGAAAAGGAGCGTAACCGTCAGTCAGGATGATTATGCTTGCAGGCAGATTTTCCTGCATATGCTGATGAACATATTCAAATATAACCTCAAAATCCGTACCGCCTCCACCCTCAGGCCTTATAATACGGAACTCATCTTCATTTTCAAAAGCTTTCGGCTCTGTAACGGCAGCATCGAAAAATCCGAGCCACCCCTTGAGCTTACCGTCAAACTGGTCTATCGCGCCTTTTATTTCTGAATATGCTGCTGTTACCATATCGTCGGACATTGAGCCCGAGGTATCAATCATAAAAAGTATATTTTCCACGGTATCGTCTTTTTCGTTGAAATCAGGAAGAAAAAACGGACTATCGTCAAAACGACGGTCAGGAGGAAAAAACGAATAATCAACGATTTCTTCCTGAATAAATTCATTGAGTATAGTCCTCCAATCAGTCTGAGGCTCACGAAGATCCTTCAGAAGTCTCTGAGCAAATTCAGGCAACAGTCCGCGGTCGTTTGAAGGGTCACGGATGGCAATTGCCTGCGCCGCATCCTCGAGGCGCTTTATCCAGATATCTCTGACAACGGAGTTATCTTCACTCGAACCCCAACGGGAATGATCGTCCCATCTTCCGTCTGTATCGTTTCCTCCCGTGCCGTCCTGCTCTGCCCCTGCCCGATTATGGCCTGAACCGTTGGCATCAGCCCCCTTTACGGATTGTCCTTGCTTTTCTGGGCCTTTACCTTTTGCAGATTTATTCCCGCTCTTTTTATTCTGATTTTGTGGAAGCATATGGTAAACCTGCTCGGCTGTATACTCATATCCTTTTTTGCCATCGGGAGCTGTGTGCATAGATTCGCCGAACTTCCCTATAGTGATGCTCGAGAGATTCATATTATTTTCCTTGAGAATATTCGAATTGGCAACAATATCACAGGCGATATTAAACCTTTCGTGCTCAAAATCCCCCTCACGAAGACAATGCTGAAGAGCAATGTGCATAATCTCGTGCATCATAACAAAATCAAGCTCACTGTCGCTGATTTCATCAAGGAATTTGCAGCCGAAAGTGATTCTGACGCCGTCTGTTCCTGCTGTTTCCATTTCCTCATCGACAGAATATATCATATGCATCAGCAGCAACCCGTAAAAACCGTGGTTACAGAGAATACGCATCCGTGATAAAAGGAGCCTTTGTATGTACTTTTTGATTTTATCTTCAGACAGAGCCATTAAGCAGCTTTCCTTTCGTTTGTAACCATCTTGAAAATACGGGTATGTTTATAAGTTTTTCTTTAAATTTCTTATCTATATACATATAGTCCTTCATCATAACGGTGGCAAAATCAGCAGGCATCCTGCTTGCGTATGAAATGGCGTTTGCAATCCCCGAAAGGTCGTTCTTATGCTCGCGCGCATAGGATGTCATGGCAGAAACCAGCGCATACATGGCATCCGTAGAATCAGGAAGAGGAGGCTGCTTTCCGTCAAAAATATCCTTGATATTCGGCAGCTGTTTATATACCTTTGCCCATGTCCTGAATTCGACGGCTATTCCCGTGCCTACCAGACCCGAAATCAGAGGAAAAACCTTATCAACATCGTCGCTGACAAAATTGAGAATATTGCTGACCATTTCCCACGAACGGGGTGTCGCAAACGCAAGGTCATCAGATGCACTGTCGAAATTCATCAGATAATTATGCCTGAAGGAAAGAAAACCTATCACCTTGTCGTTAACACCATTGCCGATCGCCCATTCTTTCCACGATTTGAAGCTGCCCTGAGCCTCAATATGCAAAAGACGGTTTGCAAGCGCTTTAGGCATTTTATATGCAACGGATTTATCCGTCGTTCGGTTACCTGCTGCAATAACAATGCAGTTTTCAGGCAGCTTATGCTCGCCGACCACTCTATCAAGGGTAATCTGATACGCTGCAGCCTGTACCGATTGCGGAGCTGCAGAGATTTCATCAAGAAAAAGAATATTCACCGTATCCTCGCTTTCATCCATCTGAAAAATATGAGGTCTGAGCCAGACCGCAAGGGTTTTATCTTTGTTCGATGTAGGGATGCCTCGAAGATCAATCGGGTTAAAAAGAAGCAGACGCACATCGGTAACAACGGTCTTTTTGCCCGTCCTCTCTTCAATATGCCTTGCAAGCTGACGGATTCCCTGCGATTTACCGATACCCGGTGCACCCCAGAGCATAATGGAAGGCAGAGTTTTCAACGGCAAACCTTTATTGATGATTTCGCAATAAGCATCTGCAAGGTTGTCGATTATACCGTTGATATTCATTGACGGAATATTCGTAAGTTTTGTTTCGCTCATTTTTTATTCACTCCCAGTTTTTTATCAAGCTTTTCAAGACGCTTTTGTGCATCCTGAATTTTTTCAGTATAGTCCTGTTTCAATGTGATCTCCTGCTGAAGAGATACCTGCCTGTTGCAATAATCACGGTAAATATCTTTCAACTTTTCGAGATGGGTCTGCATATTTTCAAGAAAGTTATCAATACGCATGAGTATTCCTCGTTCGCTGTTTCCAAGCTCCACAAAATATCTGCCATCTCTTTGCAAAAGGATATACGGCTGCTTTTCAGACATATTGGCAGGAAAGATTACGCTGAAACCCTGATATGTTATTCCCACAGTTTCTTTTTGTTGCAATACATTTTCTTTTAATGATTCAAAGAGAATTTTACGAAGATCTCTTCGTTCATCTGTTGTAAGTTCTTTTCGGTTTTCCTGATAAAACGCGATGTCGGATTCGCAGTTTTTAATCAGTTTTTTCTGATTTTCGATTTTTCCGGGCAAACTGAGAAGCTCTTTTTCTATACGGATGTGTTCTTCCACAGCCTTTCGCTGAAGCTCCTGATACCTCTCGAGCTCATTTGCAGTTTCAACACGCTTTTTCACAAGCGAATTTCCTACTGCCAACGCTTTTACTTCTGCATAATTAAGCACCGTGTCCTCAATATCCGAGCTGCTTCTGCAATTCATCGAGCCTGAAAGCAAAGCTGAAATAAAGCGTTGCTTTGTTTCAAGAAGCTGCCAGGAATAAGCATCAAAGCTACCCTGAGTAATATAGCGATAAATCTCTACCTGATCATTTTCGTTACCCTGACGCAGAATTCTTCCCTCACGCTGAGTCATATCTGCAGGACGCCACGGTACATCAAGATGGTGCAGGGCAATGAGCTTATCCTGAACATTGACGCCCGTTCCGAGTTTAAAGGTTGAGCCTATCAGAATCCTTATATCACCTGCTCTGAAATCAGCAAAAAGCTTCTTCCGTTGCTTTTCTGTTTCGGCATCGTGAATAAAAGCTATCTCTTCACCGGGGACGCCCATTCCTGTCAGCAATCGCTTCATCTCACTGTAAATATTAAACCCTGCCTTCGGAGTGGAAACATCACAGAAAATCAGCTGTGTGCTTCTGTTTGCCTGAGTTTTTCTGTATACTTCAAAAACATTCTCTGCACAATGGGCTACCTTTGATGTATGTGTGAAAGAGGATTTCGGCTCAACCAGACGCAGGTCAAGAGCTGCCTTTCTGCCATCGGTTGTGATCTTGAGCATATTGTCCTCAGTCCGTCTGACAAGTCCGCTGCGCACATCATCGGCACGGTTGGAAATCTCTTTGAGATAGTCCGAAAACTCTTCCGTTTTTGGTATCAGAACATCGCTGTATCCCGAAAAATCAGGTATCTCTGATAGCTTGTCAACCTTATGGAAATCAGCAACGGACGACAACAGCGATGTTAATTCGGGCAAATTGTGAAACCTCGCAAACCTTGTTGCCATACGATAGCTGTCTGTATCGACATCGATTTCAAACTCCGTCATTCTCTCGGCGAACATACCTACCCAGCTGTCGAAATTCTGCAGGTCAAGCATTGCAAGCTCGCCACCCTGAAGGTATTTCTGTACGACAAACACATCCGTTACTGAATTTGTTATCGGTGTACCCGTCGCCATAACCACTCCGCTGCCGTTATTCTGATTCTGAACGATATGCACCTTATCGAGCATCTCACGGCATTTTTTCGAACCCGAGCTTCTGATGCCGAGCACCCTGTCAATTTTTGTTTCTATCGGAATATTTTTATAGTTATGTGCCTCATCAACGAAAAGCCTTGTAACGCCCAGTTCGTCAAAGAAAACGCTGTTGTTCGGGTCGCCAATCGTCTTTTTAAGCTCGTTCAGAGTGTTGTGTATACGCGCATTCTTTGAAAATACTTTTGAAGTTGCTTTCTGCGGATTTTTTGCGATTTCATCAAGCTTGCGTTCGGTTTCACGCAACTCATTCATATAAAACTTTACAGAAATCGGAATCATATCAAAGCAGCTGTATGCCATTATGATTCCGTCAAAATCCTCATCCTTGATTTTTTCCAGAACCTTTTTGCGTTTGTCCGGAGTAAAGCTTTTCGGCTCGACGCAAAGCAGCTTTGCATCGGGATAAAGAGACTTAAATATTCCCTGCCACTGACCGATGAGATTGTTCGGCACAACATAGAGATTTTTTGAAGAAAGGCCCGTTCTTTTAAGCTCCATTCCCGCAGCGATCATAACATATGTTTTGCCTGAGCCTGCCTCGTGCGCAAGCAATGTATTCGGGCTGAACAGTATTCTTGCAACGGCATCCTTCTGATACGGATAAAGCTCGACCTGAGAAGACATCGTAGGAAAACGCAGAAAACTGCCGTCAAAATTTCTTTTTCGTATGCTTCCGAATTTTTCTTCAAAAATCCTTTCCAGTCTTTTTTTACGATCTGAATCCTTACGGACCCATTTCTGAAATTCCTGAACAAGTTTGTTCTGTTTTTCAATAGCAAGAATAGTCTCTGATCTGTTGACAACCCTTTTGCCTGTTTTTTTCAGATAGCTGTGAAAGGTATCAACAACGGCTATGGTTTTCATATTCAGCGTTTTTTCAAGAATGTATAACGCTCCCATTCTGGATGTGCCGTAGGTATGCGACGAGGCAACATAATATTTAAGGGAGTACGACCCCTTGTGCGGTATTTCCCAGGTGCCTGTTATTTCATCGTGTTTTGTGCCTGAAAAGCGGTTGCCTCTGATACCCATAATATGCGTTATGAAATCATCGATTATATCAACAGGGACCCACGGAGAGCCGAGCGTAATATAAATTTCGCTTGACGAAACCGTATCGGGCAGCAACTTTTCAAGCGCGTGGATATTATCGTCAAAATAGCCGTTATACTCATCGCTTGCCTTGCGTGCAGCCTGAAGCTTTTTCATAATATTGCCTGAAAGATACTCGTCTGCACTTTCCCAACCTTTGTAGAAGCATTCATCCCATGTCTCGGGATTCTGGTATATTGACCCTTTCAGCTCACTTATTACCGTTTTGTAGTCTTTGTCCGTAACGGATGCAATGTACTCAATATCTACCCTTGCAAGCTCGGAGAGGCTCATAATCAGAGCATCGGGAACGCTTTCTATATGCACTCCCTGAGTACGGATATCGTTTGAGAAAGCATTTTCCCAATCAAGGGGCAGATCCATTGAGGTTACTTTTTCAATATGTTCCTTTTTCTCTTCCTCGAGTCTGCGGTTTTCTTCTTCTTTTTTTAACTTTTCTTTCCTGATGCGTTCCTTTTCTTCTCTTTCCTCTGCTACTCTTTTGATGGAATCGAGCTCTTCAAGCATTTCATCAATATCGCTGTTTTTTGAAACCTTTTCCTGTGGAAGATCTTCAAGCTGAAAATCTTCAAAAAAGGTGTCAAACAAAGTAGTCTGAAGTATGTCCAAAAAATCGGGCAACGATGACAGAGAAATCTTTTGATATTTCCTCGACATATCAACATCCTCCTTTTTCTGTTGTTATGATTTTAAAACAATCGATGCACTGAAAAAGGTTCATCGTATTGTATTCTGCTGTACCGTAAAAAACTATTGAATGAAGAAACCAATCGGGTATAATGACATAGTAACAGGATGTTTAAATTCACTTACTGCACGGCGGTGTTAAAGCTATGGAAATTAAAATCAATGACAATATAAATATTCCTTGCGGAAACCTTGGTTTTATTCTTGAAAAATCGGGTCACGAAAGATTGCAGGAAAGGTGCATCGCCCTTGAGCAGTATCTGAAAAAAGATTACGATGCTTTTGCACTCAATTACAGACTCGTTCTCGAAGAATTTGCCATAAGCGAGGAAGTCAGAAAGCGCATAATAAATTCAGGTATGCGCTTTAATGAG
>JAXJUJ010000114.1:0-2412 GCA_036309125.1 Acutalibacteraceae bacterium
GATGAGTCAAACAGTAATCTGCTAAAAAAGACTGAAAGCATAAAAGAAGAATACTTAGGTGGCGCAACCCTTTTATCACTTGCTTCAAAATATAATGTCATTGAAGTCAATATCATTGATGAAAACGGTATAATTTGCGATTCCAACGTGGAAGAGTATATCGGCTATGATATGGCAAGCGGAGAGCAGTCAAATGAATTTGTAACAGCACTTTTAAAAGGCAGCGAGTCACAGTATATTCAGGACTACAGACCTACCTCTTATGATGATATTACTTTCAGAAAATATGGAGCAATTGCACTGCCTGACGGTGGTTTTATTCAGGTTGGATATGACAGTACACAATTTCGGGCTGACATCGACAAGTATGTAAAAGCAGTATCAAAAAATCGCCATGTAGGAAACACAGGATTTGTTGCAATCTGTGATGAAAACTTCAATCTTGTAACATACAGAAGCGATTTTGAAGGAGCAGGGCTGCAGAAAATCGGTATAACATTTGATCCTGAAACTATCTCGGAAGGTGAAATTTTTGAGTCAGTAGTCTACGACAAAGAATACCTTTGCTCATATAGATTTGTAGAAGGATACTACATTGTTGGCGCTATGCCGAAGTACGAAGCAATGTTTATGAAAGAGGTTTCGGTGTATGTAAATACATTCATGGAAATCCTCATATTTGCTGCTTTGTTTGTTCTTATTTATTTCCTGATAAAGAAAATTATCATCGACAACTTAAGGAAAATAAACAAAGGACTTGGCGAGATAACCAACGGCAATCTGAATGTGACAGTGGATGTTCGTTCCAATGAAGAATTTGCATCGCTTTCCGATGACATCAATCAGACGGTTGGCACGCTAAAAAGGTATATCAAGGAAGCTGCAGCAAGAATAGACAAGGAACTTGAATTTGCAAAGCAGATTCAGTATTCTTCACTTCCGACAGTTTTCCCGAAAAGTAATTCTTTCAGACTTTATGCCGAAATGATAACTGCAAAGGAAGTCGGTGGAGATTTTTACGACTTTTATATGCTGAATGATGGGGCCATTGCTTTTCTTGTTGCGGATGTGTCGGGTAAAGGTATTCCTGCGGCTATGTTTATGATGAGAGCAAAAACAGTTATAAGAGATTTGGCAGAACGTGGACTTGAACCTGACGAAATATTTACAATTGCAAACGAAAAGCTTTGTGAAAATAACGATGCAGGAATGTTCGTAACTGCTTGGCTTGGTATTTTAGATACCAAAACAGGACTTTTAAAGTTTGCTAATGCAGGGCATAATCCGCCACTCTTTAAAAGAAATGGCGAAAACTTTGAGTATATGAAAGCACGAAGCGGAATGCTCCTTGCTGGTATGGAGGGCATTAAATATCGCAAAAATGAACTCCAGCTTACTCCGGGCGATACTCTTTATCTGTACACAGACGGTGTTACGGAAGCTACGGATAACAACACTGAACTTTACGGTGAACAAAGGCTGCTTGATTTTGTAAATTCACTTGAAAAAACAGAACCAGAAAGCCTTTGCAAACTTATAAAGAAAGATGTTGATAAGTTTGTGGGAACTGCGCCGCAGTTTGACGATATCACAATGCTTGCACTCAATTTTGATGCTATAATCGGTGATGAAAGTATTTCGATTGTACCGGATAGCAATTCTCATATAGCTGTTGGGGCATTTGCAGATTTGCTTTCTGCAAAACTTGAAATCGTACCGAAAATTGCAAGCAAAATCAATATAGTGTTTGATGAAATTTATACGAACATTGTAAATTACAGCAAGGCAAACCTTGCTACGATTTTCTACAGCATAGAAAACGGAAAACTCCATATTTCGTTTACTGACAATGGTATTCCGTACAATCCTCTCAAGGCTTCTGAGCCTGATGTAACCCTTTCTGCAGAAGAAAGAGAAATCGGCGGTCTTGGAATATTTATGGTTAAGAAAATGACGGAAAGTATGGAATACGAATACACGGATGGCAAAAATATACTTACTCTTGTCATCTCACTAAGTTAGGAGGAGATTTTAATTGAAATCAAATATTTGTAAATTAAACAAAGATTTAACCTGCCTCGAAGCAGTTCTTGCCGAGGTAGAAAAAGTAACTACATACAACGCTCTTGAAGATAAAAAAGCATTAAGGCTTCGTCTTTTGGCAGAAGAACTTTGCGGAATGCTTCCCGGACTTATTGAAAATTTCAGCGGTGAGTTCTGGGCAGAAAATGAAGGCGATAATTACGAGCTTCATGTAGAGCTTAAGGCAGACGATATGAGCATTGATTTAAGAGATGAACTTATCTCTGTTTCAAAATCAGGCAAAAATGCTGCAGCAAAAGGTATTATGGGTAAAATCAGAGCAGTTGCGGAAACGATGCTTCTTGCAGCTTTTGATCCTGACCTTGCACC
>JAXJUJ010000115.1:0-4614 GCA_036309125.1 Acutalibacteraceae bacterium
ATGGGATACTGCGAAACTTAAATTACGCAACACAAAACAATTCTACAAACCCGAATTTGTCGAACGCATTTTACGATATAGATTTATTTACAGGCAAAAACAAAAGGCAGGAGAAATCCTGCCTTTTGACATTAACAATATTTTTCCTTGAGATATTCCATCGCCATAAGGTATCCGTCGAAGCCGAAGCCTGCAAATTTCTTTTCTGCGTACAGTCCGACATAGGAAATCTTACGAAAATCCTCCCTTGCATCCACATCCGAAATATGTACCTCACAGGTGGGGATCGCAACAGCCTTGAGTGCGTCAAGAATCGCAACACTTGTGTGAGTATATGCAGCAGGATTGATAACGATTCCGTCGACCTTACCGTAGGCTTCCTGAATTTTATCGACGATACATCCCTCGTGGTTTGACTGATAAAGCTCAACAGTCACGTTCATTTCTTCAGCCTTTGCGGTTATCATATCGCAAAGGTCAGCGTATGTGTTTTTGCCGTAAATGTCAGGCTCTCTTATTCCGAGCATATTGATGTTTGGTCCGTTAATAATCAGAAAATGCATTCAATCACCCTTTCTGCCGTAATTTGTGCATCAGCGTCTACCTCAACAGTAAAGTCGGCAAACGCTTCGTAGGTGTCTTTCCTTGCTTCGTAAATCTTTCTTACGGCATCCTCATCTTTTGAGAGAGGACGTCCGTCGAGCGACAGAAGTGACAGGTCTTTTTTGAGATAAATTACAGTACCGTTTTGCCCGAGGGCATCACGGTTTTCTTTTTTTATTACTGCTCCACCGCCTGTGGCGATGATTTTGCCGAGCTGCTTTCCGACGGATTTTACTGCATTTGTTTCAAGCTCACGGAAGATTTTTTCTCCGTCTGTGCTGAAAATTTCGGGAATTGTACGTCCGTCAGCTTTGACGATTTCTTCGTCTGTGTCGATAATTTCTCTATTCAGCTTTTCAGAAAGAATTTTTCCGACAGTTGATTTGCCGCAGCCGGGCATCCCGATCAGAACGATATTTTTCTGCTCTTTAAGCAGAGTGTTGCATACGTTTTCGATCTTCACATCTCCGAGAGTGATGTCGGGAAACTGTTCTGCTGCACGTAAGCCTTGAGCGACGAGCATTGTCAGTCCGTTTGCGCAAGGAATTCCAAGCTCCTCGGCATCAAGCAGAAGTGCTGTCTTGCAGGGGTTGTAAATCAGGTCGAGAACGTTGCTGAGATTTGTGAATTTTGTAAGGTCAAGGAGCCTTTCACCGTTGTTCGGAAACATTCCGACGGGAGTGGTGTTCACAATGATATCTGCATCGTAGTGATTATGGATATTTTCGTAATTGTTTTCACCACTTCTGCTGACAACTATGATTTCTCTTGCACCGCAATCCTTTGCGACTGTGCAGACGGTCAGACTTGCGCCGCCCGAGCCGAGCACGAGAACCTTCTTATTTTTGTAATCGGCACCACAGGATTCTGACATATAATCAAATCCGAAATAGTCTGTGTTATCACCGTAAAGAGTGCCGTCGGCTTTTCTGACAACCGTGTTGACACTGCCGATTTTTTTGGCTGTCGGAGAAAGCTCATCACAGTGGTTGTAAGCGTCGACCTTATATGGAATTGTAACATTGTAAGCTTTGAGTGTTCTGTCTTTGAAAAACTCGTCCAGCTCCTCAGGTTCACGGCAGAAAAGCTCATATGGATACGAGCCGAAAAGAGCGTGAATCTGCGGGGAAAGGCTGTGCGAAAGCTTACGTCCGAGTAAACCGTACATCGTTATTCCTCCGTGTAGCTTCCGAGGTATGTGAATTCTTCACAGTCGTTCTCAAGCTCAGCAATAAGCTCCCTGAGTGAATCAGAATAAACGGAAGCATCAATGTCGAAATAAAATCTGAATTCAAAATTACTGCCGGGGACAGGTCTGCTTTCAAGCTTTGTAAGGTTAAGTCCGCGTGCAGCGAAACGTGCGATTATATTGTAGAGTGAACCGGGTGTGTGAGGAATTGTAAGAGTGATACTTGTTTTGGTTGCACCCGGATAAATTTCAGGTTCTTTGGAAATGCAGATGAATCTGGTGTAATTATTCTGCGTGTTGAGAATGTTGCCTGTGAGCACCTTCAGACCGTAAAGGTCGGCACATTCCTTTGCACCTATGGCTGCGATATCCGTGCGTTCTGATTCGGCAACGATTTTTGCCGCTTCTGCTGTGTTTTTGCAAACGTGAGTCTTTACACCAAGCTTATTTATGAAATCTGAGCACTGGTTAAGAGCCTGCTCGTGAGAATAAATCTCCTTGACAGAAAAAATATCGGCACCTTTATTTGCAAGGAGCTTGTGGTCAATGCAGAGCTTGAGACTGTGTGTGATATAAAAGCTGTATTTTGACATAAGGTCATAGACCTGATTGACCGAACCTGCAGTGCTGTTTTCAACGGGAAGTATACCATAACGGCATAGTCCTGTGTCAACAGCCTTGAAAACATCCTCAAAAGAATGGAAATACATTATGCTCGGATAAGTAAAGATTTTGTCGCAGGCGTGCTGAGAATAAGCACCTTCAACACCCTGACAAGCTACAACAGCACGTTTCACTCTTTCTTTCGGAGTGCTTTCGATAACGTCTTCAATCTGTTTTACCAGTTCGGATTTTTTTGAGAGAATGCTTCTCTGATACGAACAGCTCACGTCAAAAATCGTCTGGTAAAGCACCTTTGTGTAATCGCTGAATTCGGGCGACACCTTTGAGGTGACCTTATTGATAACCTGACGCTCACGTCCACGGTCGGAAACGGGCATACCGTTTTCACGTTTATACTCTGCGACAGCTGCTGCAGTGTTCATTCTTTTTTCAAAAAGACGAACAAGCTCATCGTCGATAGCATCTATTTCCTTTCTGATTTCGCTTATATCCATAATGTCACCTTCAGATAAGATTAATAAGTGCGAGTGCCGTAACAGCTTCAATGCACGGAACAGCTCTCGGAACGATACACGGATCGTGTCTGCCTTCGATGACAAGCTCTTCTTCTTTTCCTGTTTCAAGGTTAACTGTCATCTGTGGCTTTGAAATTGACGGAGTCGGCTTGACAGCAACACGGAAGATGATAGGCATTGAAGATGTTATACCACCGAGGATACCACCGTGATTGTTGGTTTTGGTTGCGATTTTTCCGTCTTTAAGAATGAATTCATCATTATTTTCACTGCCTCTGAGGTCAGCACAGTCAAAGCCGTTGCCGAATTCAATTCCTTTTATTGCAGGAACAGCAAAAACAGCCTGACTTATTGCATTTTCGATGCCCTCAAACATCGGCTCACCTATGCCTGCGGGAACACCTGTGACAGCACATTCGATAACTCCGCCTACGGAATCCGAGTCAAGACGTGCTGCTTCTATTTTTGAAAGCATTTCGTCTTTGATTGTGTCGTCAATCAAGGGAAATTCCTTCGAAGTGACTTTCTGTAGCGCTTCGGAATTTACATTGACAGGGTCAAAACGGGAATCGCTGACTCCTGCGATTTTTTCGATATGTGCGCCTATGCTGATTCCTTTTTCTTCGAGAATCTGCATTGCAATTGCACCTGCGAAGCAGATGGGGGCAGTCATTCTGCCCGAAAAGTTTCCGCCACCACGGATATCGTTGAAGCCGCTATGCTTTATGTAAGCGGCATAGTCAGAGTGTGACGGACGAGGAAGGACTCTGAGTTTTGAATAGTCCTTTGAATGCTGATCGTTGTTTTTTATAACAGCACAAAGAGGTGCTCCGCACGTTATACCGTCGACAACACCTGAAATAATCTCAGGGATATCGGCTTCCTTGCGCTTTGTTGAATATGCGTTGTTTCCCGGAGCGCGACGAGCCATAAATCTGCCGATTTTTTCCGTATCAAGCCTGATACCTGCAGGTATGCCTTCGATAACGGCACCGATAGCCTCTGAGTGCGACTGACCGAAGACGGTTATTCTGAATTTTTCACCAAAGCTACATGACATCTGTGTCACCTCCGAGTGAATTGAAATCTTCGAAAAACTCAGGGTAGGATTTATTTACAGCCTGAGCATCGTTTATTATAACATAGCCTTCACATTTCTGTGAAGCAACAGCGGCTGACATAACTATTCTGTGATCGTTGAAGCTGTCAACAGTGCCGCCTGAAAGATCTTTTTTACCTTTTATTATAATTCCGTCATCAGTTTCGTGAGCATCACCGCCAAGAGAATTTACCATTTCTGCGGTTGATCTGATTCTGTCACTTTCCTTCAGACGGAGCCGTGAGGCATTGGAAATTTTCGTTGTGCCTTCAGCTGTTGCAGCAATTGCACAGATTACGGGCACAAGGTCAGGAATATCGGACGCATCAATTTCTGCCCCGTGAAGATTTGCAAGAGAAACACGGACAGTACCATTTTCTTCAGATACCTCTGCGCCGAAAGTACGAAAAACATCAAGGATTTTCTTGTCGCCTTGAGCCGAATCTGAATCAAGTCCCGAAACCTCTGCACCGAGAGCGAGAAGAAAGGCTGCATTTGACCAGTCGCCCTCAACACGGAAAGCACCTGATCTGAGATCAGAGTGTCTGATTTTATAAATATTTCCGTTTTCTTCAATGTCTGCA
>JAXJUJ010000116.1:0-3716 GCA_036309125.1 Acutalibacteraceae bacterium
CCTATTGACATTACAACAGTATCAACTTTTATTTCAAATTCACTTCCGGGCACCGGCACAGGGCGTCTTCTGCCATTTGCATCAGGTTCGCCAAGTTCCATCTTAATGCATCGCATACCTTTAACAAATCCATTTAGAGGATCTTTTGGATTATCCGGATTATTATATCCGATAATTTCAGTAGGATTACAAAGAAGATTGAATTCAATTCCCTCTTCTTGCGCATGCTCAACTTCTTCGCGTCTTGCAGGAAGCTCATCCATAGAACGGCGATATACTATATACACCTTATCTGCACCAAGCCTTAAGGCTGTTCTTGCAGCATCCATGGCAACGTTACCTCCACCTACAACCGCAACATTTCCGCCTTTCATAATAGGTGTTTCCGGATTTTCAAGATAAGATTTCATCAGATTGCTTCTTGTCAAAAACTCATTGGCGGAATATACTCCATTGAGAGATTCTCCGGGTATTCCCATAAAATTAGGGAGTCCGGCACCAGAACCAATGAAAACTGCTTCAAAACCATTTTCGAATAATTCATCTACTGTTAATGTTTTTCCAATTACAACATTTGTTTCAATTTTAACGCCCAGCTTATTTAGTGTTTCAACTTCTTTTGCAACAATCGACTTAGGCAAACGAAATTCGGGTATTCCATATACTAAGACACCGCCTGCAGTATGAAGTGCTTCATAAACAGTTACATCATAGCCTTTCTTTGCCAGGTCACCTGCACAAGTAAGACCTGAGGGACCTGAACCTACAATAGCAACCTTATGTCCGTTGGATTCCGGTTTAACCGGTTCTTCTTTGCTGAAGGTATTGTGCCAGTCAGCAACAAATCTTTCAAGTCTTCCAATTCCTACCGACTCGCCTTTAATTCCTCTTACACATTTTGATTCACACTGTGTTTCCTGAGGACATACTCTTCCGCACACTGCAGGTAATGAAGATGACTTTGAAATAATCTGATATGCTTTTTCAAACTCACCCTCCTTGATTGCTGAAATAAACTCCGGTATATGTATTTTAACCGGACAACCGTCTACACAAGGCATATTTTTGCAATTAAGGCAACGCATTGCCTCGTTAATTGCAGTTTCTTCTGAATAACCAAGGGCAACCTCATCAAAGTTGTGTGCACGGACTTTAGCATCCTGGGTAGGCATCTGATTGCGTGTTGGAGACATATTTGCAGTAGCCATATTATTCTACCTCCTTTTTAAAGAGATTGCAGGTATCTTCGTGGGCATGTCTTTCAAAGGATGAATACATTCTTCCCCTTGACATTGCTTCATCAAAATCAACTTCATATCCGTTAAAATCAGGACCGTCTACACAAGCAAACTTTGTCACTTTTTTACCCTCTATATTAAGAGTTAGCCTGCATCCTCCACACATACCTGTTCCATCAATCATAATTGGATTCATAGAAACTGTGACAGGTACTTCAAAAGGCTTTGCGGTAAGCACTACAAATTTCATCATAACAAGCGGACCTATTGTGATAATCATATCGAACTTCTCGCCATTTTCAAGCATTTCCTTGAGCGGAAGGGTAACATTTCCCTTTTCTCCGTATGAGCCATCATCTGTCATAATCCTCAAGGTATCGGAATATTCTCTGAATTCGTCTTCAAGAATTAAAAGGTCTTTGCTTCTGAACCCAATGATACTTGTTACGTCTGCACCCATTTCGTGAAGTTTTTCTGCAATCGGCATTGCAATAGCACAACCTACTCCACCTCCGACAATACATACCTTTTTAATGCCATCAAGATGGGTTGGAACTCCTAAAGGTCCGACAAAATCAGCAATATATTCACCCTGCTCTTTATGAGCGAGCTTTTCCGTTGTACCCCCAACAATCTGGAATATAATCTTCACAGTTCCGTTTTCTTTATTAACTCCCGCAACAGTCAGAGGTATTCTTTCTCCGTTATCATCAACTCTGAGTATTATGAATTGACCGGGCTTTGCCTTATTTGCTACGAGAGGAGCTTCTATGAGCATCTGTACAACAAAATCATTTAGTATTTTCTTTTCTGTTATTTTATACATGATATCACTCCGTAAAAAAGACGGCTACCGATACCCGGTAACCGTCTGTATGATATTACACGATGTATCCGTTATTAGAAATCAACTTCTGTGTCGTAGTAGCAGCACTTGAGAAGTTTTTCCATTTCTTCTACTGAAATCTTACGAGGATTAGATCCTGTACAAGCATCTGCAACTGCATTCTTTGCAATTTCAGGAAGTCTTTCAAGGAATATGTCCTCAGGAACAAATCCCTGTTCGCAAGGATAACTGTCAGCGCCGTAATTCTTGATGCACTGTGGAATTTTAAGAGCATCGTTCATGCCACGAAGATAAGCGATAAGATTTGTAACCTTTTCATCATCATTAGCGCCGCCGAGTCCCATATAATCAGCAATTACACCATAGCGTTTCTTAGCTGTTTCGTCCTTTGCATTAAATGCAATAACCTTAGGAAGATACATTGCATTAGCCGCACCGTGAATAATATGAGCACCTAAATCTTCAAATACAGCACCTGTCTTGTGAGCCATCGAGTGAACGATACCGAGGAGTGCATTTGAGAATGCCATACCAGCGAGGCACTGAGCATTATGCATTGATGCACGCTTTGTCATATCGCCATTGTATGAAGGCACAAGGTCTTCCTGAATCATTTTAATTGCAAAAATTGCAAGAGGATCTGTAAATTCACTATTAGCTGTTGATACATAAGCTTCTATAGCGTGAGTCATTGCATCCATACCTGTGTGAGCTGTGAGCTTCTGTGGCATTGTTTCTGCAAGTTCGGGATCAACAATTGCAACGTCAGGTGTGATTTCAAAATCTGCAAGAGGATATTTTATACCTTTTTCATAATCTGTGATTACTGAGAATGCAGTAACCTCAGTTGCTGTACCTGATGTAGAAGGAATTGCACAGAAGTGTGCTTTTTTACGGAGTTCAGGAATTCCGAATACAACGCACATTTCTTCAAATGTAATTTCCGGATATTCATATTTAATCCACATTGCCTTTGCAGCATCGATAGGTGAACCGCCACCGATTGCAACAATCCAGTCAGGCTGGAATTTTTCCATAGCTTCTGCACCGCGCATAACGGTATCTACTGAAGGATCGGGTTCAATACCTTCAAAAAGTTCAACTTCCATTCCGGCTTCTTTAAGATATGTAACTACCTTATCAAGAAAACCAAAGCGCTTCATAGAACCGCCACCTACGCAAACCATTGCGCGTGTTCCTTTGAGAGTTTTGAGTGCTTCGAGAGCACCTTTTCCGTGATATAAATCACGAGGTAATGTAAAACGTGCCATTTTAAAGTCTCCTTTATAATTTATTTTTTTTAATATTTAAATACCTAGTTATTTTAAGATAGATACAGCATCGCTTATGGTTTTTTCCAAAGCCTCTCTGCCATATTTATCGACCTCAGATTTGTTTTTCTCTCCGTGTGTCAAGCATCCTGCACCGCCGATACATCCGCCTACACATGCCATACCTTCAATAAAGTTTGCATCAAGAACGCCCTTGCTAAGTTTAAGAAGAGCCATCTTGCAAGCTTCTATTCCGTCACAAGGAATTGCCTTTAAATCAAAATCAATGTTTTGTTCTTTAAGTCCCTGTGCAACCGCATCTGAAAGACCGCCGGAACGAGCAAAGATTCTGCCGAAATA
>JAXJUJ010000117.1:0-2030 GCA_036309125.1 Acutalibacteraceae bacterium
ATATTATATTTTCAGATATTTTCTGTCGCTCGGTTATGATTGCGATGTTGTTACACCTGTTAAATACGGTGTATTTGCCTGTATTGTTATCAGCAGGATTTATGCATATCTCGGAACACCCGATTTTGAAACAAGAGTGAAAGTTATGTACAGCTATTCAAAAGAGGTTGAATATTCCGATGTGAATATGGATTTGTTGGATAATGCGATGTACGGGGATTTCAGTTTGCATGATCTGATTAATCTTTTATAAGAATCACATTACATACAAAAACAGCGGTAGGAAACAATTTCGTCTCCTACCGCTTATCATATATTATTTTAAAAATTCTGCTATAAGGTCAACAATCGGCTGAAGGAATGTTTCTGTAAAGAATTTTGAAAATGATTCAAAAAACTTTTCAAGCTTATACCAGAAGTCGCCTCCGTCTTCAGGCACTGATTCTTCAGCAAGGAAATCGATAATAACAGTGTATTTCTTTGCGCTGTCGTCTTCAAAATCATAACTTGCAGTGTCTACACTGTAACTGAAGCTTGCCTGTCCCACAGATTTTTCTCTTATAACAGTATAGTAAACATTTCCGCCTTCAGCCTGATAACTGCTATACGGGAAAACATAACCGTCTTCTGCATAAACATCAAACGTTAAAGCATAATTCTCTTCCAACTCAAATATTTCAAAATCTGCCGGCAAACCGAAAGGTTTCTCCAGATGTACCAACTTCATGCTTTCTTCATCAAGACGAACACCCTCGCCTTCCAATGTAAAGAAATCCTTGAAATCCTCAATGGATTTACCCGAAAGTCTTACGTCAAGTGTTATGCCGAGATCCTTGATACGTTTGTCACCCGGTGCTGCATATGCAGTCATCGGCACAACTGCAAGGATCATCACAACAGAAAGAACTAATGCCAATACTTTTTTCATTGTTTTTTACCTCCGTTTATATAAATGCTTTTCAACATTATGTTGACTTAATTATTACGTTATTCAGACTACTTCTTCCCAACGGAATGTGTCCTCGTCCACGTCAACCCATATATAATGTTTTTCTTCGATGACGTTAACTTCTTTGCCGACCATTTCAAAAACTACCGTTATTTTTTCATACTGTCTGCCTTTTTCGGTTCTGTAATAAAAAGTCATACCGAAAGTACCGTCTTTAATATCTTCAGGCGATAACACGAACTTATAGGTGCGTTCAGGCATATTTTTAATATCAGGCAAACCTACATATCGGTTAATTTCATCATACCTGGCAGAATAGTCATATTCATGCCAGTAACAATCTTCAATCTCTGTAAGAGCCTTTACGGTGTACTCAAAAATTGCACATTCGCCCTCTTCGTAAATCTCCATACCGCCGTAAATCAAAGAAACATCATCACCGGGACCATCCCCGCTGTAATCCAACATAGCATAATATGTTTTTACATTTCCGTCAGCATCCACAAAATAGAGAGCATCCACAAACTCTTCGTTCTGATAAGACACCGGGTAACCGTCCTCAAGCACACGTTTACCTCTGAAAGTGAATATCTGCTGACCATCTTTGACTGTTGTTTTAATGCAATCAACAAAAGCTTCGTCGCCCTCGCGGTACTCCCAGACAACTCCGCTTTCCTCGTCATAAGGCAAAACCACCTTTTCAGTACCTATGCCGAATGCCGTATCAAAAAGACCCATAATCAACATAAACGGCAACAAAAGAGGGACAAGAAAAATCGCTGTAACTGCGCCCATAAAACCACTCCTTTTTCTTTTAGAATACATCAAAAGAAGACACAATGCAATAAAAATAGCCAAATCGATTAAGTTTTTAGCCAAAACGATGCTCAAAACACGAAATCTGACCTCGACGGATTGTTTTTATATTTGTGCCTTAATAACATTGTACCCCCCGATTTTTTTGTTAACATATTTTTTGTTGTCTCAGTCAGACAAATTCGGGTTTGTCGGGGTGTTTTTTGTACGATTTCAAATAGTTCGTCGCCTCCCTTGCCTAAAGGGAGGTGGATTTTGCGAAGCA
>JAXJUJ010000118.1:0-2625 GCA_036309125.1 Acutalibacteraceae bacterium
AAGAACTAACGCACCTAATGCCATAGTAGAATCCATTTCAGCCGGATCTACCAAACCTAATACCTCACTCAAATTCTGTCCAAACGATATGAAAGCACTACCAACAGAACCTATAAGTCCTGTAACGAGGACGACAGCAAACGCCATCCAATACTTTCCTTTGAGCGATTGCCACGCTCTTGCTCTTAATTCTTTTGAATTTGACATAACAAAAATCCTCCTTGTTTTTTTATACTATATGTAAATATTATTTTACCAAAGTCTTAATCTGTCTTCAGGTGCCACGTACATGGGATCTCCCTCTTCAATGCCGTAGATTTCATAGAACTGATCAAATGATGCTACAACAGCATTTACACGAACAACATTTGCTGCATGAACATCGCTCAAAAGTGTACTGTCTGTAAGATATGGAACTGTACCGAGCTGTGCCCACATTTTCGCATAAGACTCAAAAACTTCCTTCTGAGCTTCTTTATCATCACCAACAATGTCCATAATAATCTGCATTGCAGCAAAGTCTGCCATATTTTCGGTAATTGTAACATTTGCATCCTGCACAACACCATCTACAACTTCAAACCTATTGTAGTATTCTATAAATTTTTCCTGAAGCTTTTCAAATTCTGCATAATCTTCCTCTGTCCACCAGTTTTTGAGACATCCGTTTTCGTCGTACTTTGCCCCTTCTTTATCAAATGAATGACCCATTTCGTGTGCAATAATCATACCTATAGCGCCCAGGTTTGTTGCATAGCTTGCATCCCTGTCATAGAAAGGCTCATTTAAGATACCTGCCGGAATATTAATGGTATTCAGTTCGGGCAGGAAACAAGCATTTACCATATCGGGTGACATATACATTTTTGTTCTTATAAATTCTTTTTCTTCGTTGCAACGAATGAGTTCAGAAACATAATGACGTTTGACACTCAATGTATTTGAGAACAAGCTTCCACCTTCTGATATCGGTGTGATTTCAGGGAAAGTATAGTTATCGGGGTATCCGATAATTGCTAAATTGTTTACAAGCTTTTTAATAGCATTTTCTCTTGTTTCCTTTGCCATCCATGAACTATTCTGGAAACGTTCCAGATATGTATCACCTATATTCTTAAGCATTTCCACTATCTCATAGGAAATTTCATCTTCATAATAATATTTAGTGTAAACCAAGCCAATATCATCCGGAAGCAGCTGATTTAAGTGGTTCAGATTAACCGCACTGAGAATACCTTCATCAAAGCCTACACCTGCTGTTTCTTCAAACGCTTCTTCATCGCTTGTGTCTTCCGCTTCTTCTTCCGCCAAGCCTTCTCTTAATTCCTCTGCACTGTTTGTGAGGCACATCATAAATGGGAAATATGCCAAGATATTAGATAAGCTTTTTTCTTTCTCTGTTATCTTTACGCTCAGGTTCTCATCCAGTTTTAAAAGTGCATTAATTTTAAGAGCCGGGAGATTTTTCTCACAAATCAGATTTTTTTCAGCATCGGCAATCTTGCCTGTGGGTACAATTATTTTTTCAAGATTTGTGAATCCGTAATCTGTCAATTCATCGCAAACATCAAAGCCTGTATAGGTAGCATCTGCCTCTTCTCTTTCTTTGCTTACAATCTGAGCGAACGGACCTGTGTACTCTCCTGTTTCTGCATCAAAATGATCAGGATTTCTTTTCTTCATATCTTCCAGTTCCGCTTTAATTGTTTCTTCATCAAACATTTCGAATGCCTGTGCAAAAGCAAGCCAGGTACAAATTGCAGAATAATGATCCAAATCCTGAGAGCTTTCTCTTTGCAGCTTAACAGCATCTTCAATTTCTTTTTCCGTAAACTTTACACCGATTTCTTTAAGATAAAGAGCAATAATTTCCTCATATATATCTATATATTCTTTGGTATCTGTCTTCTCTCTGTATGCTATGATACCACCACTACCTACCCCTGCAACAGAGAATGTAGGATAAGCCAGACCGGTTTCACGGTCTAAGTCCACGTCAATATCAAAAGCAACATTGATACCGGCTAATTTATATATATCTGCTGTAACATCGAGAAACTCATCAACATTTTTTGCATTCATAATTGCATTTCGCATATCGGTAAGATTCTTCTTGTCGCTTTCATTTACCGCAATGTCTGCATCAATACATTTGAGCATATCGTGCACACGCTGTTCAGGGGAACCTTTTTCATATTCCACTTCCCCATTCACAATTTTTTCAAGAATTTCTTTTTCATCGGCTGCGATTTCATTGTAAACATTATCAAAATGAGACCAACAATCTGCATTGGTTACAATTGCACCATGGATAGGATCTATTGTTGTTGTTTCTTCCAAAATGGCATTACGGAACTGCTTTTCATTGATGTATCCATAGAAACTGTCGCCGGGGTTAACTGTGCGCAGTGCTTCGTCACTGCGTTCAACAAGCAGACCAACCTGTTCAACAGTAATAAAGTCGTCAGCACCCATTGTGCCGTCACCATAGCCTTTTACGAGGCCTGCTTTTGAAAGATATTCAATTTCCTCCTTCGCCCAGTCGGGAACATCGGTAAACTCTATTATTTCACCGGATGCCTCAAGCTCGGGAACACATCTTGCAAGCAGAACCATTGCTTCAAT